>CAZFWD010000305.1:0-16387 GCA_964522535.1 uncultured Desulfonema sp. | reverse complement strand
GGCGGACATCCTCTTCCGGCGGGAACAGAAAATACATGCTGCCGAAATCCGCCGGCAGTTTCCGCCAGCTTCTGCCCAGCCCCCTGATCTCCTTCAACGATTGGTTGTAGTTAAACATTTTATTTCCTCCTTTATGTTCACTCCCAAAGGAATTTTTAAATCCTTTTCGCCGTTTCGGAATGGTACGGCGTTTTACGTTTTATATAAGATATGCAATACATATGCCATCATCTGATATTTAAATCTTTTTTTGTCAAATCGCGGTTATTTTATAACCCTTTGATATAACATTATTTAAAAACAGATTCCCCGATCGGTGGAAAGCGTCCTGGGCGGTGAACAGGGGATTCGGAATGGGTAAAAAGGGGCTTGTATTCGACCGAAGCGACAAAATAGGGCTTTTATGACCCAATATTGCGGTGAGTTGGATGCTATAATATTGAAATAAAAATAAAAATATGACTTTAGGGTATTATTGACTCAATTTGGGGCTAAATGAGGTTGTATTTTTTAAGCTTTCTGAACAGGGTTTTTCGGTTGATCCCCAGCATGGCGGCGGTTTTTCCCCTGTGCCACTTGTTTTTTTTCAAAGTTTCCAAAATAACCTTTTTTTCCATGCCGTGCATCAGCGCACCGAAGGAGGTGTCGCCGTCCGCCGGGCTAAGCTCCGCCAACTCCGGCAGGGGCGCGTCCGATAACGAGGGATTCATAAAATCAAGGGTTTTTAGGGTGATAAACCGCTGAAGCACGTTTTGAAGCTCCCTGACGTTTCCGGGCCAGTCATAGCTATACAGCCGCCCTATAGTCCTGCCGTCGATTTGCGGCATTTTATCGCTGCCCGCATAAACAGACAAAAAATGTTCGATCAAAAGCGGAATATCATCCTTTCGCTCCCGCAACGGGGGAAGGGTGATGGGAATAACATGGATCCGGTAAAAAAAGTCCTCCCGCATTCGGCCGTCTTTGACATCCTGCTTTAAATCCCGGTTGGTCGCGGCCACGATCCGGACCCTGACCTTCTTGACATCCTGTCCGCCGACGGGGGTATACCCTCCCCCCTCTAAAACGCGCAACAGCTTGACCTGCGCCGCTGGCCCGATTTCCCCCAGCTCGTCGAGGAAGAGGGTGCCGCCGTCCGCTGCGGCGAAATAACCCGGCTTATCCCTTTCGGCACCGGTAAACGCCCCCTTCTCATAGCCGAAAAACTCGCTCTCAAAAAGGTTTTCCGGAATCGCGCTGCAGTTGACCGGCACAAACGGCCGGTCGCGGCTGTCGCTCAGTTTATGGATCTCCCGGGCCACAAGCTCCTTACCGGTGCCGGACTCGCCGTATATGATGACATTGGCATCGGAGGCCGCGGCTTGTGAAACCCGCGCATAAACCTCCTGCATCCGCCGGTTTTTCCCGATCAGGCCGCCGAACCGGTAGCGCTCCTGAATGCTGGTCCGCATATGAATGTTCTCCTTGCGAAGCTGCTGCTCCTCGAGCTTATGCTCGGTGATGTCCGAAATAAACCCCTCCACTGCATCGACCTCACCACTTTCCGAAACCATCCCCCGGCCCTCCTCCCACACCCATTTGACCTGTCCGGAGGCGGTGATAATCCGATACTCCAGCTGGAACGAATGCCCGGTCGTCAAAGACTCCTGAATCCGGGACAGCACCTTTTCCCGGTCGTCTTCATGAATCAAAGCGATGAAGCCCCTCGGCGCATCATCGATCAGCTCATGGGCGCGGTAACCGGTCAGCCCCTGGCATCCGGCGCTGACGAACTTCATGGTCCGGGATCTGTCCGGTTCAAATCGATACGCCATGCCGGGAAGGTTGCTCATCAGCTTTGAAAGCCTGCGCTCGCTTTCGACCAGGGCGGCTCCGGCCTGTTTGAAAGCCGTGATATCCATGAACGAAGCTACGCTCTGGGATGTTTTCGGGATCATGTCGATCCGGACGAACATCTCCCTCACCTCACCAAAGCGGTTGAATACCCGGCATTCATACTCGGTAGGCGCCATGCTTCTGTCCTTGCGCCGTCGCTGATGGTAGCCCTTCATCCGCTCGAGGTCCTCCACTACCACGAACTGAGTCCACTTCATTTTTCCTTCGATCTCTTCCCGAGGATAGCCGGTCAGCTCCGCAAACTTGGCGTTCACCACGGAGAGAGTCATATCCGCCTCGATGATGACCGTCGCCGTGCCGGTGTTTTCAAACACGCTGCGGTATCTTCTCTCGCTGGCTTCAAAGGCCTTGCGGGCATCCTGCCGTTCTCCCGCCAGGGTCTCCAGCGCGTCGATCCGCCGCTGAAGTTCCCTGACCCGGGCCAACAGCTCTTTTTTGGTCTTTTTAGTGTCATCCACGACAGCCATCGACCTTTCCGGAATAAATCAACCCGAGGCGGCTGAGACAAAAGGGGCGGCACCCAGGTAGATGCCGAACCCGATCATAAAAATACCGCATACCACAAGAATGCCGTAATAAACCCTTTTGTTTAAACGGCGCAAACCGAAAAACGCCAGGCAGGAAACCAAGAGGTACCAGCTTAAATCCCCGGCCTCATGGCCGGCAAAAAAAGCGATCAGCTCGGGCCAGTTGTGAAACGAGATGTTGAACTGAAGCATAAAGGCGAGCCCGATGGTCGCCCACCATATCCACCAGTAGGGGTTCGACATGGAAACCAGGGCGCCGCCGACAACCGGGTTGTCTAAGGCATGGTGACGAGGCGGATGATCCGTTTCCGTCGGACCGTTTGCGGGGGTTAAAAAACTGGTGGAAACTTTTCCGGTATACACATTCCGGATCACCGAGACACCGAACCAGACCAGCAGCAGCCCGCCGGCCAGCCCGACGGTTTGCATCAGAAACGGATTTCTAAAAACATAAGAAAATCCGAAAAGCAAAAGGATGATAATGCCCATCTCAATGACGGCATGGCCGAAAATAATCCAGACCCCCATCAGGTATCCCCTGCTGCCGCCCTTGACCGACTGGATGATCGTATAGGTCAGAAGCGGCCCGGGGGACATGGCGCCGGTTAGCGCAACCAGAAAAGAAAAACCGAAGATCCCCGTTAGGGAAAAAATCAATTCGTCCATAAAAAAGCCAAGGTGTCGTAGAAGTAGATTCAGAATCCGTTGTGATGCGTAAACTCAGGAATGTCTTTGCGCTTGGGCGCGGACGGCACCTTTGAGGGATAACCAATGGTAATGAGCGCCACCTGCTCGACACCCTCCGGAAGCTTCAAGATTTCTCCCGCCTTGTTCTGGTCGTAGAGCCCCACGATCAATGTCCCCAGACCCAAGGCATGGGCGGCGAGACAGATGCTCTGGGCCGCCACCCCCAGATCAAACATGAACCAGTCTCCGAATTTGGTGGTGACGGCATTCTTGAAATACCCGGAGGTCCCTTTCCGCGCGCACAGCGCCAGGATAACCGGAGCTGCAACAATCGACTTGTATCCGGGGTTTAAGGTCGGAACCGTCTGCTGCAGCCGCTCTTTCACCGAAGGGTCCCTGACCACCACGATCTCCCAGCACTGGGTATTGGCCCAAGAGGGGGACCATTGCACGGCTTCAAGAAGGGCCTGAACAAGATCCTCGGATATCTCGCTGTCTTGGTAATTGCGAATGCTCCGCCTCTCTCGAATCGCTCTCATAACCTCATTCATGGTTCAACCTCCAATTTTCGCTTGATCGATCGGTTAATATTCACGAAATTCCGGCAGCCCGAGAATCGCTTCAGCCATTCGCAGATCCTCAGGCGTGGTGATCTTTATGTTGCGGCTGCTGCCGCGAATCACCTTCACCCGATGCCCCGAGTATTCCACCAGGGAGGCGTCGTCGGTCCCGGAAAACCCCTTTGCCAGGGCATTTTCATGGGCCTTTTGAATCAGTTCAAAGGCAAATCCCTGAGGGGTCTGGGCCAGCCACAGACAATCCCGCCTCGGCGTGCTTGAAATATAAGCATCCTTCACGGATTTTAAGGTATCCGAAACCGGAATTCCCAAAATACAGGCGCCGGCCTCCTTTGCAGCACAAATGCACGCCTCGATCTGATTTACGGTGATAAAGGGCCTGACCCCGTCATGAATGATCACGACGCCGCCGGTATCCGTGAGTGCCGACAACCCGTTATAGACCGAAGCCTGACGCTTTTCGCCTCCGGAAATCATCTGAATCTCGGATCGAAGCGGAATCGGGGACAGCACATGCCGCCGGATATAGTCATGATCCTCCTTTGGCACCACCAGACAGATGCGCGAGATCATCGGGCAAGCATCGACGGCCAGAAGGGTGCGGCTTAGAACCGGCAGCCCGCCGAGACGCAGGTACTGCTTGCGCATCCCCGCCCCCATCCGCTTCCCCGCTCCGCCGGCAACGATAATGGCCGAGGCCCCTTCCATGACCGGTTCCCTCTTTCAAGCCTTTAGGCCGGACAAACGGCTCACCGTAGATAATGAAGCGCCTTGGGAAGCGGAATGCCCTTTCCCATGCGATCCTCTCCGTAATTGACCGAAGCCAGGGTTTCGATATCCTTGAGCGCCCGAACATCCCCTTCAAAAACGACTTTTTTGATATTCTCCTTCTGGATTTTACCCCCGGCCCATTGAATATCCAGAACGCTGCCGGCATCAAAACGGTCGCCCCCCACGACCATCTCCACCTGCCCGCCATACTTCTGAACGATCTTCGCCACCAGAAGGCTGGGCCGGCAATGAAACCCCAAATCCATGGGAACGTTCACCTCCACCGAGGATCGCTCAACATTTTCCTGCAGTATTTTCTGCGCAAGATCTCTTCCCAAGGAAAAGAAATGATTCACGTAATAAAGGCAGTAATTGATGGTGCAGTCCAACAGGGCGTCGGGGTCGACGAGCTCGGCCAGGCGCCGCTGCGCCTTTCTGTAAATATGCTTGTACCCGACCTCCATGAGATGGCGTTCGTAAAAGTGCAGGACCCGCCCCATCACCCGAAGCAGGTGGTAGATGACCGAAAAGTAAGCGCGAAATTTTTTAAGATTGCGGTTGCCGAGCAGATACCCGCCATGAATCACGTAGGTGTCAAAGGAGGACTGCAGGTTGTGGACCAGCATTTCAAAACGCCTCATCTCCACCTCGTTGATCCGCTCCGGTACCAGCGATTTCAACCTTTCCTTGTCGCAGGTTTCAAAAAATTCAAAAGCATCGAAATCCCCGGCGATGGATAAAAACTGGTTGGCCACCCACACGGTCCGTTTGGTATCCTGGCTTTTTTCTTCGTCTTCAAAGTTATGGGCGAGCATTTCTCCGGTGGCGATCTCCGGAAAATGTTTTTCGGTAAACCGTTTTCCCGGAAACCGAATCTTCAGCCGTCCGGCCTCCTCAAGCACCACCGGCGCTAGTTTCATGAGGGATGCGGTGATAAACCGATGGGCGATTACCCCGCTTTTTCCAAACTGCCCGTCGTTGTCGATATCATACAAGGCCAGACGGTTTGAAATATGCTTCTGGGCATACCCCGCCAGGCTGATATGCCTGACGACAGCGGCCAGCTCCCTGTAAAAGTACCAGTCCGAGTTATTCTTAACCCCATGGAAATCAAGAAAATCCTCCAACAGGTGAGACGACGTAATGAGTTTTGAATACAGGCTCTTTGTAAAAATGTTCTGTTCGGACGGGCAGTCGACCAGATAAAGAAGACACTTCAGGTAGTCATAGGAAAAAAACCTGGCCTTTTCGCCAAAAGACAGGTCCTGAATGAATTTTGCATGGTCAGTGTCCATGGATGCGAGTCCTTGTTGATAAACGGCCGACGCGGTCTGTAAGCCGAATTCTGTGCCCGTGCCGGGTCTCCCCGAAACGGGTAACGATCATTCATCTGACGCCGGCGGTTGCCCGTCGGCTCCTGCGACCTACCCGGAAGCTTGGGCGGGCCACCCTCAAACGCTCCCCTATTTGGTCTTGCACCGGGTGGGGTTTACCGAGCTTCCCCGGTCACCCGGGGAACTGGTGCGCTCTTACCGCACCGTTTCACCCTTACCCCGCCCCCACTTTTATAAGTGGGAATGAGGCGGTCTGCTTTCTGTTGCACTTTCCTTCACGTTTCCGCGACTCCAGGTTATGGAGCACCCTGCCCTGCGGTGTTCGGACTTTCCTCCGGACCCATCAGGGGATCCGGTGATCGTTTGGACCACGCCGACCGTTATCCATATCATAAGACATAAAGCAGCCGATGACAATGGGGACAGATTCGGAGTTCATCTTCCCGATGCAGTTCATTGTACATCTGCGGCGGAATATTCATATAACACCCCTGACACACGGCATCACTGGCCGCCACGATCGCCGGGCTGCCGACGGTTTTTTTGACAGACTGATATTCCCGAAGCAGATCCGGATCGATCATGCCGGAGAGCCGGTCCCTCTCAGCAATCAATTGCTGATAATCTTTTTTCCATTCATCCGCCTCTTTCTCCGCCGATTTTTTCTCCGCTTCGATTTTTTCCGCCGCTGAAGCGTATTCGACCTTAGTTGCGCCTAATCCTTTTTCAGCGGTTTCGATGCTGTCAAGGCACTCAAGGGCTTTGTCCTCCATTCGGGAGACGGCCGCTCGAATCTCTTCGATCTCTTTTAAAATCGCCTGATACTCTTTGTTTGTTTTTACAGCGTCAAGCTGGATATTCCGTTTTTTGACCCGTTCCTGATGCGTTTGAATATCTGCATCGTATGAGCGATAATGTTTCCTTAAGACGTCAATTTCCGATTTTTGTAAGGCCATTTCCTGATCAAACCGCTGTAAGACCGACGCCATTTCCTCGATCCTTGAAGGCAGCTTCTCCAGCTCAGCGCTTATCCTGGCGGCCTCCGTCTCTTTTTGCTGCAGTTCAAGAAGCAGCTCGAGCTGGTCATGTCTTATTTTTTCCATAATATGATCCATCGCTCCCGCACTCCATTTATGGCTGCTGTTCGCACCTGAAAGGGCGGATGGCCCTTTGTTCCTCCAACCTTACGCTTACAGATACCTGAAGGGATCGCTGTCCTGGGTCCATGCCTCCACCGTCACCGCATGGTCCGTTTCCGCAAGCATCGCCTTGAGCCGATTCCGGACCATCTCGGCCATAAACCGCTCCGAGGCGAAATGCCCGATATCGATGAGGCCGCGGCCCTGCATTTCGGCATCCCTCGCATCATGGTATTTCAGATCGCCGCTGATAAAAACCTGGGCGTCGGATTGAAAAAAAGATTCCATCAGGCTCGATCCGCTTCCGGTGCAGACAGCCACCTGTTCGACGGAAAGGTCAAAAGCCCCCGAAACCATTACCCGGTCGAGCCCCAGCTTTGCCTTGACATCTCGGGAAAGCCCGCCCAAGTCCATTGGCCTGTCCAGCCTTCCGATGCGTCCCAGGCCATCGGAGGAGGGACATAAATCCGTTATCTCCTTTAACCCCAGCCTTTCGGCAAAAACGTCGTTCAGGCCTCCGGAAACACTGTCTAAGTTCGTGTGCGCGCTGAAAACAGCCAGAGAATGCTGGATCGCAAAACCGATCATTTTGCCGACCGGAGTGTTCAAATCGATTTGCTTTAAGGCATGAAAGATAAGGGGGTGATGGGTGATCAGCAGGTCGACGCCCCTGTCACACGCCCCCTTCACCACCTCGGGAGTGGGATCAAGGGAGATCATGACACGCTCAACCGCCTGGTTTCGGTTCCCGAGTTGCAGCCCGGGGTTATCCCACGGTTCTGCAAGGCTTGCAGGGGCAATGCGTTCCATCATGGCGATGATATCGGAAACGCGAATCATCCCAATATCCTGAATCGATGAACACCGCCGTTCGCACAAAAAAGGCGTGGCAAAATATCCACGCCTCCCTGTCCTGAACGAAATGTGTGACTTTCCGGTTTCATTGCTTACGTATGGGCCCACCTGGATTCGAACCAGGGACCGACCGGTTATGAGCCGGTGGCTCTTCCAGCTGAGCTATGGGCCCGTTTCCGTTTTCATGGCACTGGTTTACTAACGCGAAGGCCATCTCTTGTCAAGAACCTTAATTTCCGTCACGATTCGATAAAATGCTTCAGCTTTCGGCTGCGGGTCGGATGCCGCAGCTTCCGCAGGGCCTTTGCCTCAATCTGGCGGATGCGTTCCCGGGTAACGGCAAAATCGCTGCCCACCTCTTCTAGCGTATGATCCGCCTTTTCCCCGATGCCAAACCGCATCCGCAACACCTTTTCCTCTCGAGGCGTCAGGGTGGCCAGCACCTTTCGGGTCTGCTCCGCGAGGTTTAAATTAATGGCGGCATCGGAAGGCAGCATGAAGGTTTTGTCCTCGATAAAATCGCCCAGATGGCTGTCGTCCTCCTCTCCGATGGGGGTTTCCAGAGAGATGGGCTCCCTGGCAATCTTTAAGACCTTTCGCACCTTGTCCAGGGGAACCTCCATTTTTTCGGCGATCTCCTCCGGGGTCGGTTCACGCCCCAGTTCCTGAACCAGGTAGCGGGACGTCCGGATCAGCTTGTTGATCGTCTCGATCATGTGAACCGGAATGCGAATGGTCCTTGCCTGGTCGGCGATCGCTCGGGTGATGGCCTGTCGAATCCACCATGTCGCGTAGGTGCTGAACTTGTAACCGCGGCTGTATTCAAATTTATCCACCGCCTTCATCAGCCCGATATTCCCCTCCTGAATCAGATCCAGAAACTGAAGCCCGCGGTTGGTGTATTTTTTGGCGATGCTGACCACCAGCCGAAGGTTCGCTTTGACCAGTTCCCCCTTTGCCAGTTTCGCGTTCAAGCGCCCTTCGTCAATGCAGGTGAGGACCCGCTTCAGCGACCGGGAATCCGCCTTTATATCCTTTTCCCGCTGAACGGTTTCCGCCTGAAGCCTTCTCAGCTCCAGAAAGGTGCTCCGAATATCCTTCTTTTTCGCGCTGCAGCGACACCCCAACCATTTGACGAATTTTTTTTCACTGGTCATCAGGTGCTCCCGCACGTCGGATACCGGGGCGTCAAACAGGGCGGCGCATTTGCAAAACGTTTTGTTGGCGGTGTCAAACCATTCCACCTGATCCTTGATCCTGTTCTCGATCTCGTCGATCACACTGCTTTCAAGCCGCCAGTCCTTGAAGTGTTCAAAAATTTTCCGGTTTCTCCGCCGGATCGACCGCTTGATCCGGCGTCTTTCGTCCGGTCTCATTTTTTTTGCGTCATAGAGTTTTTCCCGAAGCTCCCGGTTCTCCTGATCAAATTCCTTGATCACGCCGATGGTTTCTAAAAACCGCTCAACCTTCATGGACTCATCGACGATGGTATCCCCCTCATCGATGTCCCGCAATACGTGTTTGGGGCGAAGGGTGCCCACGGCGATCTGATCCCCCAGACCGATAACCGCGTCGACCCCCAGGGTCGTCTCCAGCATGGCCCCGAGCACCTCCTGCTCCCCGGCCTCGATTTTTTTGGCGATCACGACCTCCCCTTCCCGGGACAACAGCGTCACCATACCCATTTCGCGAAGATACATTTTGACCGGGTCGGTAACCGTTCCGTAAACCGAGAGGGAATCCACCTCGTCCATTTTGGAAATCTTGTCGCTTTCCTCACCCTCATCCTTATGCTCCGATTCGGTGATCTTTTTCTTTTTTGCAACCACCTCAATATCAAGGTCATCAAACCACATTAGGGTCTCATCGATCTGGTCCGGGGACATCATCTCCTCCGGCAGGGCGTCGTTAATCTGTTCGATGGTCAGATACCCCTGTTTTTTGCCCTTTGAAACCAGCCGGTCAATTTTTTCGGTATCGGCCTTTTTTGCCGATTTTTTTTGCTTTTCACTCTTTTTCTTCGCCATAGACCCAAGCCTCCTGAAAACGTTGCGATCGTATTGTGGGAATAAAATAAAATTAAGGGCGGTTGACCGCCTGTTGCTGTTTCTCCTTCAACAGATGGACCAGCAGTTCGTGATCATTGCTCGCCTCAGCCGCCTTGATGCGACTCAACAGCGTATCCTGACGCCGCCGCCTGCTGTGAATAAACTGAAAGAGCAGCCTGGCGCACCCTTTCCGGTCCCAGGCTTCCGCGGCAATGGCCAGGGATGCGACCAGACGGCGCTCTTCGCTGTCCTCAAGCCGGTTCATCAGATCAGACAGATCCCCCTTGCCGGGTGGCGGATGCTTTAAAATAAGGTTTGCAATCCGGGCCAACCGGCGGTCGGAAAAGTATTGCAGGGCGCCGGTTTTTTCTACCTCCGGCAATACCTCTGTAAATTCCAGCATCATCGCAACGATTTGCTTTTCCAGGCGAACGGCGTCGGGCTGCACAGGCTCGACGGACGCGGCAGAAGCCGCGAGCCCCCCGCCTTCCGCTGCAGGATACGCCCGCCCGGCCCGTTTTTTTCGCGCGGCAGCAGTCTTGATCCTTTCCATGACGGCGGCTTCTTCAACGTTTAAACGTTCAGACAGAAATTGTACGTAAACCGAACGGGTTACATTATCAGAAACGCTCGCCAGGGGGTCCTCCATATCGGTGATCACCCGCACCTTCCCTTCCACGGAAAGACCGTGGGTTTTTATGGCATTTTCGGCCAGAAACACCATCACCGGAAGTGCATCGGCAGCGGCCTTGTCAAACGCATCGGCGCCGAACTCAAAGAGGTAGGAATCCGGGTCGTAGCCTTCCCTCAGCACAATGACCGCCGCGTCCATTCCCTCGTTGAGAAACAGGGACACCGCCCGCTGGGCTGCCTTGATCCCGGCGGCGTCCGAATCAAAAACAAGAAACGCTTTCTTGGCAAACCCCCGCTTCAGCATTCGGACGTGTTCAAGGGTAAGGGAGGTTCCCAGAGTGGCGACCGCGTTTGCAAACCCGTGCTGATGCAGTGCGAGAAGGTCGAAATACCCCTCCACGATATAGACCGTTCCGGTTTCACGGCATTTATCTTTAGCGGCATGCACCCCGTAAAGGGATCGGCTCTTGTTATAGACGGGCGTCTCCGGAGAGTTTAAGTATTTGGGTTTGGTGTCATCCATCACGCGGCCGCCAAACCCGATGACCTGTCGCGTGATATCAAAAATCGGGAACATGACACGGTTCCTGAACCGATCGTAATACCCCCTGTTTTCTTTGGGGATGATCAAGCCGGTCTTTTCGGCAACCGCCGGAGTGATATGTTCTGTTTTCAAAAACCGGATCAGGGTGTCCCATCCGTCGGGGGCGTAGCCGATACCGAAGCGGTTGATCACCTCCTGGGTGAACCCCCTTTTTTTAAGGTATGCTCTTGCAATTTTACCCGCCGCATCGTCTGCCAGCCGGGTTTGATAAAATTCCATGACCCGGCGGTTGATGTCAAAAAGCTGCTGCCTTTCCGAAACCTGTTTCTTCTGTTCCGGCGTCATCCCCCGGGTCGGCAGATCGATGCCGTAGCGTCGGGCAAGCATCTGCGCCGCCTCGGAAAAGCTGATCCCCTCATGCCGCATCACAAAGCTGAACACATCCCCGCCCGCTCCGCAGCCGAAGCAATGATAAATCTGCTTTGTCTGGCTCACCGTAAAGGAGGGCGTCTTTTCAGAATGGAACGGACAAAGACCCACAAAGTCCTTGCCCGCTTTTTTCAATACGACCCGCTCGGAGATGATATCGACGATATCGGCTGTATTTCGAATCTCAGCAAGCTTGTCTTCGGGGATAAATATCGCCAAACAGCGCACCTCCCACTCAAGGGGATACCAGACGGCGGTCTGTTGAGGCAGGGGATTCGTCAGTTGGCATCAACCCACAATCCTTCTGTCAAGCGGTTTTCATAACCCGTCTGATTGATTGAAAAATCTTCTATATATCAAATAAATATAATTATTCGCCAAAATGAAGTCAAACAAAAATCAAGTCTGATTTAAAAATTTTATCGCCGCTTTTAAATCCAAGCCGCCGTCGTAGAGCGCCCTGCCGACGATCACCCCGACCACCCCCAGGGGTTCCAGCAAAAAAACATCCTCGATATCCTTAAGGGATGACACTCCGCCCGAGGCGACCACGGGAACCGTGACAGCCCGGGCAAACCTCGCGGTTTCGGCGATATTCAACCCGGAACGCATGCCGTCCCTGTCTATGTCCGTGAAATTGATCGCGGCCACGCCGCAATCCTCAAATCGCCCGGCAAGCGCCACCGCAGTGATGCGTGTGGCTTCAGTCCATCCCTCGATGGCGACCCATCCGTCTCGTGCGTCGATTCCGACGACGATCCGGGAAGGAAAACGGCGGCAGGCATCCTTGACAAACGCCGGATTTCGAATCGCCTCCGTGCCGATAACGACGCGGGAGGCGCCGCGCTCGAAATACATCTCAATGGTCTTCATGTCACGGATGCCGCCCCCCACCTGGGCCGGTATGGGAACGCGGTCGATGATTCTGCCGATGGTTTCGAGGTTGCAGGGCGATTTGGCAACCGCTCCGTCAAGGTCGACCACATGGAGCATCGTGGCGCCCTCCGACGCCCATCGGCTGCCCATCGCGGCCGGATCCTCGGAGAAAACGGTTTCTTCCGCCATCCGTCCTTGAAGCAGGCGCACGCATCGGCCGCCCTTGATATCAATCGCCGGAATAACAATCATAAGCCTGGGAAAGGCCCTTGTGGGTTGATGCTACAATATCCCTTTGGAGGAGTGAACCTGTTTGATCCGTCCATCAAAAGCCGTGGCCTGATCCAGTGCCCGGGAAAACGCCTTGAAAACCGACTCGGTCACATGATGATCATTGGCGCCATAAGCCACGTTGACATGCAGGTTCATGCCGGCCCGGTTGATAAACGCCCTGAAAAATTCTTTAAAAAGGTTTGCATACAGTTCGCTCTGCCTGGCCAGCATCTCCGGCAGGTTATACACGAGATAGGGCCGCTTGGAAAGATCCACCGAAACGGAGGTCAGGGCGTCATCCATGGGCACCTGGGCAAACCCGTAACGCTGTATGCCCTTTCGATCATTTAAGGCGCTGTTTAGGATTTCTCCCAGTACCAGTCCGACATCCTCCACCGTATGATGGTAATCCACCTCCAGATCCCCAACCGCTTTTACGGTCAAATCAAAAAAACCGTGCACGGAAAAAAGGGTCAGCATATGATCAAAGAAAGGGATACCGGTTGAAACTTCATATTGACCGCTGCCATCGATCCTGAGGGAAGCCGCAATTTTTGTTTCCCGGGTGGTTCGCTCCAACTCGGCGTAACGTTCCATTTTAAAACCATCCTTTAAAATTTTTTGCTGCCCGAAGGGGTATGCAACGATCGTTTTTGAATCTGGTGGAGATGAGGGGGATCGAACCCCTGACCTCGGCGTTGCGAACGCCGCGCTCTCCCATCTGAGCTACATCCCCACATGGAAAAAACAGGGCTGATTATGTAACAAAAGAATCCAAACAGGTCAATTAAAAACGATTCGCAATAAATTTTCAGAATCCGTGATAAGCCCTTCACCGCCGGAGTTTCCGTATTGACGCCGAATGCTCAGACGGGTCAGGGCAAAATCATATCTGACCGGATCTTCGGGCGCCAATGCCTTAAAACCGGCCGTCACCTCGATCACTGCCGGCAGGTTCGCCTGTTTTCGGGAGGTAAAACCCAGGCGCTGACTGATGCGGTGCATATGGACATCCAACGGAACCAGCAGCTTTGATGCCGGAAACGCCTCCCATACACCGGGATCCACCCGGTCCCTGCGAACCATCCACCTTAAAAACAGGTTCAGGCGCTTGCAGGCGCTCCCCCTTTCCGGCAAAGGCATCAGGTGACCGGCGGCCCCATCCCCTGAGGCATGAACCATTTTTCCGGCAAACCGGTTTAATGCGGGAAGGATGTTTTCATCGGAGCGGGAAAACCCCTCAACAAAACAGTTGCGGATCGACCCATGGGCAAGAAGGATTCGCTTGATCCCCAGGAAAAGGGCCGCCAGGTGTTCCCCTCTGGCAAACCGGTAAACAAATTGTTTACAGGATGCAATGATTTCCGAGTCCGGTGTATCAAGCAAATAGGCATACGGGGATGGGCCCATGGTATCCAGAACACCGGCGGCGCTTTTTAATATCTGCCCGACCCGGCCGTAAGCCAGGCAGGAGACCACAAGCCCTGCGACCTCCTGGTCCTGCCCACTGCCATAATGATACAGAAACTCAAGCGGATCCGGATGGACATAGGCCCGCCGGTTATACCGGTCGTACAACCGGTCCAGCCCTTCTTTGTAGCCTCGAATCCGTTTTAACGGTATCATTCAAACGCCCGGCCCGGCTTCACCCCCAGGGCTTTAAAAATTTTGGCCGACGGGCAAAATCCCGTAAAAGAGGCCTGCAACAGGTTGGCCCCGATAAACGCCGTAACCCACAGCCAATGAATGCTGTGAACCACCGCCAGAAAAACGGTGAGCAGAATCAACCCCCCAACCAGCCTGAAAACCAAACGATCAATCGTCATAAGCGCCTCCTTATAAACAGATGTTATTGGATACAGGCACGCAATGCGTCCTCGAGGTAGGGATACGAAAACTCATATCCGGTGGATAGGAGTTTTTCCGGAAACACCCGCTGGCTGTTTAACAACGCTTCTCCGAGTTCCCCCGCAGCGAGTCTCAGAATAAAGGCGGGCACACGAACCAGGGATGGCCTGCCCAGCACACCGGCCAGGGTGCTGGAAAACTCGTGATTTCTGACCGGCTCGGGGGAACAGAAATTGACCGGGCCTTCGACCTCCGAATGCTCGACCGAATGCAGGATGGCCCCGGCCAGGTCATGGATATGAATCCAAGGGAACCACTGCCGGCCGTCGCCTAAGGGCCCGCCCATAAAAAAACGATACGCAGGAATCATTTTTGTCAGGGCCCCGCCGTTTTTCCCCATCACGATGCCGAAACGCATGACAGCGACCCGCGCGCCCTTTTTTTGGGCGGCATTCGCCTCATTCTCCCAGTCGATGCAGACCCGCGCCAGAAAATCATACCCCGGCCGCGCCTCCTCGGTGAGTATATCCTCTCCCCGGTTGCCGTAATATCCGGCGGCGGAGGTACAACAAAAAACAGCCTCCCCGGCCGGCAGGGCTTCCACCAGATGCCGGGTCGTCAGTATTCGGCTGTCATAAATCGCCTTTTTGTACTGGGGCGTCCATCGCTTGAAAATATTTCTGCCGGCAAGGTTGACCACCACATCGATCCCCTGCAATTGATTTTGCCAGTCTCCGGGTTGGGTGGTATCGGCCTGAATAAAACGGTAGGCGCCGTCGCCGGGGCGGTCCTTTCCCGGCAGGGCATCCACCCCGGTCACCTGATGGCCGGATTGAATAAAAAAATCTGAAAGGAATCTGCCGACAAACCCTAAACAGCCGGTAATTAAAAACCTCATCCTGTCATCCTCACGGATTCTACTGATCATCCCCTGCTGGGGGGTTCGCTCGCTCTGACCTGCGTGAAACGGGATCTGTATGCTGATTCTTATAGGATAAGGAATAAATTAAAAATATCAACCTAAAAAAAGCCGCTCCTGATTTTAAACCCGGCTGCTGAAACCGAAGAGCGGCCTTTTTTTATTTTAAGCTGTCAGTTTTCCAGCCTTGCCGTGAACTTATTGAAATAGGTCATGATATATGCGTTGCTGCCGGGGTTTCCGACAAGGGGCTGGTGAATCCAGTTGTGCTTGGGCAGGTCCCAGACCGTTTCCCGTTCACCGATGATATCCGCCCACCGGGCCATCAGGTCGCCCAGATGCTTCTCCTGGGTAACCGCTTGAAAACCGATGATCTGACCTTTCTTGACGTTCCCCTTATCCTGGGTTGAAATCACCATCTTGTACCAGGCCTTTTTCGCGTAGGGGGAGGCATGCTCCGCGGTAAACAGCTCCAGTTTTTCCGCCATGACGGAGAGGCCTCGGGCAGCGGCCATCTCTTCGCTGTAACCGGCAAACCCCCAGAACAGGTTCGCGGCGTGGGACATGCCGGATCCGGCGGCCAGCGGCCCTTCAAGGGAAATCCCCTTCAGGTGTTTGGCGATCAGCGCGCCCTGCATCATGACGTTGGGAAGCAACTGGAACAGCACCGGTTCGGAAAACACCGCATCGTTGATTTCGATGAGGTCCCCGATGGCATAAACATCCGGAACATTGGTCAGCCAGTTTTTGTTCACCCGCACCCCGCCGGTCTTTCCAATCTCGCAGCCCACCTGTTTGGCCAGTTGAATGTCGGGGGTCACTCCCGCGCCGATGACCACCAGATCGGCCTTTATCTTTTCATCCCCCACCACGATATACCCATCACCAACCTCGGTGCAGGGCTTTCCCAGATAAATTCCCGCGCCCTCGGCTTTCAGAGCCTCCTCCAGGTAGATGGCCATATCCGGATCCATAAAACTGACCAGATGCGGCAGGATCTCCACCACCACCACCTTGTTGCCCCGAATAA
>CAZFWD010000304.1:0-5480 GCA_964522535.1 uncultured Desulfonema sp. | reverse complement strand
GTATACCCAAATGGGGCTGTGTAAGCGGCTTTTTGGATGAATTGAGCTGACCGCCTCGAGTCAATACGTGTTTTAAGGGTTCGGCGGATCGTTCGGGCTCATTTTTTAGCCAGCATGATCCGGAAAAAGGAGCCTGCGTAAAATCAATCGCGGATTTTGGGAAAACGGTAATCCTTGACAAACTATTTTAAGGATGATTAGTTTAATTTTTTGTAATTTTTATATTCGGTGGTAGGCTGGATCAATCTGAAAAGACCGAGTAGCGTATGCCTCGCATAAAATTTTTGCCCCATGAAAAGGAAATCGTCGTTGAAGACGGCACCACCCTGATTCGGGCGGCCATGGATGCCGGCGTTCATATCAATGCCTCCTGCGGCGGCGAGGGGGTATGCGGAAAATGCCGGGTGCTGATTGAAGCGGGTACGGTCGAAGGCGGTATCACGGAAAAGCTTAGCCAGGAGGACATTGACAAAGGGTATCGCCTGGCCTGCCGTTCAAAGGTGAAAACCGATATTGTGGTCAGAATACCGGTTGAGTCCGCCGTGGACGCGGCTGTGTTGAACCGAATGGCCACCCCGAGAAAAGCAGCCCGGATCAGAGAGACCAACCTGGATGAGTTTAAGGAAAAGGGGCTGTTTATTCCGCCGGTGGAGAAAAAATACCTCCAGCTCCCCGAACCCACAGCCGCCGACAATGTACCGGATGTCACGCGTATCGTTCGGTCCCTGAGGCATGACCACAATGAGCACCGGCTTGAGTTTGATATGTCGGTGATCCGCAAAATCCCGGATGTCTTGCGCGCGTCCGATTTCAAGGTGACCGTCAACATCGCCCGTCCGGTCAGGGAAGAAAGCAAAAATCGGATTATCAATATCGAACCGGGGGACACCACCGACCGGAATTACGCCATTGCCATTGATATCGGCACCACAACCATTTACGGCCAGATGATCGATCTGATCACCGGGAAGGTGCTGGCCCATTACGGGGATTTTAACGCTCAGATCAGCTACGGCGAGGATGTGATCAGCCGGATCGTGTTTGCCGAAAAGCCGGGAGGGTTGGAAACGCTTAACAAGAAGGTGCTTGAAACGATTAATGCGGTGATTGCAAGGATCGTCAAAGAATCCGGGGTCGATCCCGACGAGGTATCCACCATCACCCTTGCCGGTAACAACACCATGACCCAGCTGTTTTTGAAGGTCAATCCCCGCTATATCCGCAGGTCGCCGTATGTGCCCGCCGCTTCGCTGTATCCTCAGGTAAAGGCGCCGGATATCGGGCTGAACCTGCCGGACCATGTGGCGGCGCTGGTTTACCCCCAGGTGTCGAGCTATGTGGGCGGGGACATTGTCGCCGGGGTGATGGGATCGGGGATGGCCCATGACGAGCGGCTGACCCTGTATATGGACATCGGCACAAACGCGGAGATCGTCATCGGAAACAAGGACTGGCTGGTGTGCGCGGCCTGTTCGGCCGGTCCCGCCTTTGAGGGGGGCGGAATCAAGCTGGGCATGCGGGCGGCAAAGGGAGCGATCGAGGATTTCTCCATCGATCCGGTGACGCTGGAGCCCATGAACATCACCATTGGCAATACTCGGCCCAAGGGAATCTGCGGCAGCGGGCTCATCACAATAGTGGCGACCCTGTTTGAGGCGGGGGTTATCGACAGTCGCGGCAAATACAACCGGGATCTGAATACCCCCCGTATCCGTGAGGTCGACGGGGTGTGTGAGTACGTCCTGGCGTGGGAGGATGTCACCGCAATTGACCGGGATGTGGCCCTGACGGAAATCGATATCGACAACCTGATTCGGGCGAAAGGCGCCATGTACAGTGGATCTATGACCCTGCTGAAGGAGGTGGGGTTGAGCATCCAGGATCTTGACCGCATCATCATGGCCGGCGGATTCGGTAATAGTGTGGATCTTGAAAAGTGCATGATCATCGGTCTGCTTCCGGAGCTGGATCCGGATAAGGTGACGTTTATCGGAAATGGGTCCCTGCTAGGCGCCCGCATGAGTTGCCTGACCAACCGCATTCGAAGGGATGTGGGCGACACCCTTTCCCGAATGACCAACTTTGAACTCTCCGAGACCAACTCGTTTATGGACAATTACATTGCTGCGCTGTTTCTGCCGCATACCGACGTGGATCTGTTCCCGAAATTAAAAGCACGGCTTGATGCAAGGAGGGCCTCGGCATAAAAAAAACAACGATAGGGTTGACAAACGGATTTGCTTGATATAAAAAATAATCTTTTTTTTCTTTGGGGATGGTATTGTTTTTTTTAATTGAATAAATTTAGAATGTTAAACGCTGATCGCTGGTTTTTTAGGGTTTGCTTCATCATAACATATTAACCTTTTAGGAGTCAGGAGGATGGAACATTGGGCTTTGAAATCGTAAAAGAACCTTATGCAGGAAGCATAAAACCGATTTCCATCGGTAAGGGCGACAAGTCGGTTACCGTCGGCGGCGAGACCTGTTACCCGTTTTATCTGTTTGAGGGGGACATGCCCCACAAGCCCAGAATCGCCATGGAGATTTGGGACATGGAGCCGCCTGAATGGCCTGAGGTCATTAAATGCCATTTCAAGGATGTGTTTTCCGATCCGGCGGCCTGGGCCAAGAAATGCGTAAAGGGGTTCGGGGCGGAGATGATCGTGCTTCAGTTAAAGAGCACGGATCCCAACGATAAGGACGCCGGCCCGGATGACGTGGTCAAGACCATTAAAAAGGTTCTGAAGGCGGTTGACGTGCCGGTGATTTTGTGGGGGACCGCCAATGTCCAGAAGGATGAGGAGGTTTTAAAAAAGGTCTCCGAGACCTGTCAGGGCACGAACCTGGTCCTGGGCCCGGTGGAGGAGAAGAACCACAAGGGGATCGGGGCCAGCGCTATGGGATACGGTCATACGGTCATCGCCTCATCCCCCATTGATGTCAACCTGGCCAAGCAGATCAATATCCTGCTTGAAAACCTGGGCCTGCCCTTAAACCGCATGATCATCGATCCCACCACCGGCGGCCTGGGCTACGGTCTGGAGTATTCCTATTCGGTCATGGAGCGGATTCGCATGGCCGCCATGGCCCAGGGGGATGAGAAGCTTCAGCTTCCCATCATCAATAATCTGGGGAACGAAATCTGGCGAAGCAAGGAGGCGGGACAGACCGCCGAGAACGCCCCTGAGCTGGGGGATCCGGAACGCCGGAACGTGATGATGGAGGCGGTGGGCGCGGTTTGCCTTCTGCTGGCCGGATCGGATGTCCTGATCATGAGGCACCCGGAGGCCATTCGGCTGGTGAAATCGTTTATCGATTTGCTGTATGAGGGGGGAAGCGCCCAGGATGTGGCGCCGATTAAAAAACAGCTGGCCGATGTGGATATTGATTTCGCCAAGATGGCGCCAAAACCCGATTTGACCATTGAGGAGGAGGCTAAGAAGGCCCCTGCAAAGAAGGAAGCCGCCAAACCCGAGCAAAAGGCTGCGGCGCCGGCGGCGAAACCCGCTGTCAAGGCCGCTCCCAAACCAGAACCGGCGGCCCCTGAAAAGAAGGTGGAAGAGCAAAAGGCCGAGGCCAAACCCGAGGTGGATGAGGCGGCCAAAGCCAAGGCTGAGGCGGAAGCAAAGGCCAAGGCCGAAGTCGAGGCCAAACAGAAGGCTGAAGCGGAAGCCCAGGCCAAGGCCGACGCGGAGGCCAAGGCCAAGGCGGATGAAGAGGCGCGCATAAAGGCACAGGAGGAAGCGGAAAAGAAGGCAAAAGCCGAGGCGCGGGCCAAACAGGAAGCTGAGGAACAGGCCTTAAGGGATAAGCGGGCAAAAGAGCGTGAAGCCCTGATGGCCAAGCGGCAGGCCGAAGGCGGTGACCGTGCGGCCACGCTGACCCCGGCGGCCGATCAAAAGACCGAGCAGGAAAAGATGATCGAACGGCTCAACATGATTCACAAAAGAATAACGCTTTAGTATTTTTTTTGAGATAACCGGGCAATGGGGTTTTGACGCGGATGATGGAACCCGCATTGTCAAATAAAAAAACAGGAGGAGGAACCTCTCATGGCAGAAGATAAGGAAAAAATTCCGGCGAAAGCCCCAAAACTGGCTGACCCGGTGGCGGCAACCATTGACGTTGCCAGCCAGGAGATGATTGCGCGCGCCCATGAACTGGGCGTTGAAACGGTTTTTGACCGTGCGGAAACCCTAAAACCCTGTGCGATCGGGGTTCAGGGCATATGCTGTAAAAACTGCTCCATGGGCCCCTGCCGCCTTCCCCTTCCCAAGGGCGGGATTGTAGGCAAGGATGAACGAAAAGGGATGTGCGGCGCCACGGCCAACACCATCGCGGCGCGGAATTTTATCCGCATGATCGCGGGCGGGGCCGCAGCGCACTCGGACCACGGCCGCGGCGTGGCCGAGGTGTTTTTGTCGGTGGCCCGAAAGGAATCGCATGACTATGCGATCAAGGATCCCATCAAACTGAAGGCCGTGGCCGAGGCGCTCGACGTCGCCACCACCGTGGAGGTGGACGGCGAGGTCAAGGACCGGGACATGGATGAAATCGCCGTTGAAACCGCTGAAAAAGCGTTAAATGAATGGGGCAAGTCCGAAGGAGAACTGATTTACGCCAAACGGGCGCCCGCGGCCCTTTATGAAAAATGGAAAAAAGCCGGCGTGGTGCCGAGAAATATCGACCGGGAAATCGTTGAGATCATGCACCGGACCCATATCGGCGTGGATCAGGATTACAAGAATTTGATCAAGCAGGGATCCCGCGCCGCCATCGCCGACGGCTGGGGCGGATCCATGCTGGCCACCGACCTTCAAGACATCCTTTTCGGAACCCCGGCACCGATTCAGGCCGAGGCCAACCTTGGGGTCATGAAGGCGGATCATGTCAATCTGATCATCCACGGGCATGAGCCGATCCTGTCCGAGATGATCGTGGCGGTGGCGCAAACCCAGGAGATGATCGATTACGCGAAATCCAAGGGCGCAAAGGGGATTCAGCTCGGCGGCATCTGCTGCACGGCCAATGAACTGCTCCAGCGCCACGGGGTCGCTCCGGTGGGGAATTTCCTGCAGCAGGAACTGGCGATTATCACCGGCGCCTGCGACGCCATGGTGGTGGATATCCAGTGCATCATGCAGAACGTGGCCAGCGTGGCCGAATGCTTCCATACCAAAGTGATCACCACCCATCCCATCGCTCGAATGGAGCAGGAGAGCGTCATCCACATCGAGTTTGATGAGCATCATGCCATGGAGGATGCCAAACGGATCGTCAGGATCGCCATCGACAACTTCCAGAACCGCCGGGCCGAGGTGATGATTCCCAAGCAGAAGGCCGTTCAGGTGGCCGGTTTCGGCGTGGAGTCCATCGAGTATCATCTGGGCGGAAGCTTCCGGGGATCCTACTACACCCTTAATGATAACATCATCAACGGCCGGATTCGAGGGGTCGCCGGTGTGGTGGGCTGCAAC
>CAZFWD010000303.1:0-6480 GCA_964522535.1 uncultured Desulfonema sp. | reverse complement strand
GCCGATATCCTCTACCGCCGTCCCTGAGTTGAGATACTTGATCACGTCGGCCTGGGCCCAGACCGTGCAGGTGGAGGCCAGGGTGATGGGGGATTTTGCGGTCATCGACATTTTCCCCAGCTCGTCCAGACCCAGCCCCAGGACCTTTGCCATGACCTCCAGAAACCGGCCGGTGCCCGCCGCGCACTTGTCGTTGGCGGTGAATTTCAGCACCTGTCCGTCCTTGTCGATCCGCATGGCCTTGCAGTCCTGCCCCCCGATGTCGATCACCGTGCGCACGGAAGGAAGCAGCCAGTGCGCCCCCTTGCCGTGGCAGGAGATTTCAGACACCCGTTCGTCTACAAAAGGGATTTTTTCCTGCCCGTATCCGGTGCCGATGGCGTAGGCAATATCCTCCCGGATTACGCCCGCCGCTGAAACGGCGTCATTCATCACCGCGTCCGCGGAATCCGACGGCTTCGGTTTGGACCGAATGATGGCGCTTCCGATAACCTTTCCGTTTTTCATGATCACGGCTTTGGATGTCAGGGATCCGACATCGCATCCGGCAACAATGCTCACAGCAGCCCCCTTACCTTGAAGAATTCTTCCAGACGGTCCCTTGTGGCCTCCCAGGATTCCACCCGGTCGTCAAAGGCGTCGTCGTTCATGATGTGGACCGGAAAACCCTGCCGCTCCATGTCCCGCGCAAAGGGCTTGAGCATGCCCCAGGTGTTTCGGCAGCCCGGGGTGCCGTTATAGATCACGCAGTCCACCTGATACAGCCGAGCAATGGCCAGAGACTCCTCCAGCCACATGCCGGGCTGGTCATAGGGCCCGCGAATGCTGCGGACCATGGGCATGCGGGCGTTGAGCTGGGCCATGGAATCGAGCATGTTCTCGGGCGTGGAAAAATCGATGCCGTAGGCGCTTTTGGGAATCTCCTGAGCATACCGGTTGTTGTCCCTGAAGTTTCGGGACAAAATGCAGCCGATGTGCCCGATCCCTTTTTCTTCCAGGTAGTTCCAGAAGTTGAGATCCGCGGTGTAATGATCGATGTAGCAGGTAAAGACGCGCAGCTTCTCTTTTCCGGACTTGAGCCCGGAAAGCCCGGCCTCGGCTTTTTGTTTGGCGTCCTCGACCATCGCCTCGAGAAGCTCCGTGTAGCGCTTGTGGCCCGAGGCGCAGAACCGTCCGGCGTAGATCATCAGGTTATGCACCGAAGACAGGGGGGAGGGGATCAGCATGAGCATGTCCTCCAGGTCCGCGGTGAGCCGGTCCTGGTAATCCACCTCCTTTAAAACCTCAGCCAGCCGGTCATAGTCGAGTTTTTTGCCGGATTGTTCTTCGATGAACCGGATCATCCCCCTGTAGTCGTCGATGTGGTATTTCTGGCTTCGGTCGTCGCCGATGGAGCTGGGGTAGTTCAGCTGGTAAAAGGGCTTGTCCAGGTAGGTGGCGGCAAAGGCGTAAGCCGTGGCGTTGGTGTCGCAGACCCCGGGCGAATCACAGACCAGAAAGTCGATATCCGCGCACAGACCGGCCAGAAACGCGCCGAGAAATCCCCGCTGGGAGGAGCAGGAGGTTTCGGGCATGCCGACCTCGCAGCAGTAGTCCATGTAGTCAAACATTCCCCGCTTCCAGCCCAGGCAGCCGAAGCCGGTCAGCACCTCAAAGGTGGCGGGAACAATATCCATGGCGTAGAGGATGGCCGGGCAGTAGCAGAAGGTCGTGCCGCAGACCTTTTTTCCGCGCTCCCGCGCGTATATGATGTTGTCGTAATACTCATGCAGGAGTTCAAAAAGAAGCGTTCCGGCCGCTCCCGCGTCCAGCACGGTTTTGAGCACGCCCTTGTAATTGGGAATATACCGGTAGGCCAGTTCGGCCTCCTTTTCGGTGCCGTTGGTATAGTTTTTGGCCACCTCAAGCAGGCCCGCCATGATCCGGTCGTAGTTGTATTCCTTGATTTCAGGTCTCATTTGGCTAACTCCAGGGGTTCATCATTCGGCCGATCGGCAAACGTCTTGCTTTCATGCTTCTCGGGCAGGAGCCTGGCGGTTTTTTTTACTCGTTCCAGAAAGGCGTTCAGCCGAAGCCGTATCCTTCCGGTATCCACCATGGGGCCGTATTCCCGTTCGATTTTCAGGCACGGCACGCCGATCCGTTCCAGGTCCCTCTCAAAAAGGGCGTTTTCCGCGGCGTGCAGGTCGCAGAACCGAATGTTCTGCATGACCACCCCGTCGACCCCCGCGCGGCCGATCTTTTCCTTTATATACGCAAGACGCTCTTTGTATTTCCCGTACATTCGCGGGCAGGTGGACTGGGCCAGGTAATGTTCGGCCAGGGCTTCGAGGGGGTCCCCGTTTTCTTCGATTTCGTTTCCTTCGGACCGGATGCCGAAGCAGATGGTTTCAGCCACCAGGATGGCCCCGGTATTTTTCTCCAGAAGGCGAAACAGGGAAAGCTCGTCGGTGGCGCTGCCGGTGAGCATCAGCCGGATTTTTTTCTTGCTGATCGATGTTTTTCTGCCTTTGAGCTCGGCCAGCCACTGCTCCAGATGCCGGGTGTATTCATCCCTGGGCAGGATCGCGCCGGCGATGGTCGCGGCAAACACCTCGGTTCCGGAAACCACCACCTCCTTTTGACCGCGCATGGCTTCGATCTCCTGCAGCATGCGGCGACCGGCGTTGAATTCGCAGATGGCGGTTTTGAGGCCTTCATCCGTGATGCGCACGCCGAAATGGTTTTCCACGGCATCGATCAGCCTTTTGAGTTCATCCACAAACCATCGAAAGCCGTGGGCTTCGGACTTGTGGGGCACGTCAAAATAATAAAAAAATTCCGGAACAATCCCGCTGTGATCCTTTCCGGCGGTGCGCCAGCATTCATCCAGCCGCCGCATGCTGTCGCATCCCGGCGTGATCACCGCGCCGTCAAGAAAGTCGTAGGCATTTTTGCCGGCGAGCTGAAGCAGGCTTTTGGGAAAGCTGCAGATAAACGGCCCGAAATAGGCGTCCGCAATGTCGGTGCCTTCGGTTTCCATTCCCCGCATTCGAACCGGCAGGAGGCCGGCGGCGTGAAAAATCTCAGGCGGGGTATAGGAGCAGGTATAGCCGACGATGGGCCTGCCGGTTTTTTTCCAGTCCAGGATGGACCGGCACTGTATTTTTGTCGCGGCGTCCTGAAACCTTTCCATCACCTGTCCTCCTGTATGCCGACCAATGCGGCCAGGGCCTGTCTGGCCTGGGCCGCATCCTTATCGTATTCGTCGTCGGTTGCGGAAATCACCTCACAGACCCATCTGACCATTTTCGGTAAGCAGGTACGGGCGACCCCTTTGAGGCTTCCGGAGCCGCTGTGGAACACATGGCCGGCCGCCTTTTCGAGTTCATCGCCGTCGATGGCACCGGCCAGTTTTTCGGCCATTGTCGGCAGCAGCTCGGGTTTTCGGTCGCAGACCCGGTTGAAAATACTGAGCAGGGCGTTGACGCTGTCCCCCATTTCCTGGATATCATAGGCGTTCAGATATCCGGCAATGGCGTCGAAGGCTTCATCGTCATCCGCCGCGTCCAGACAGGCCAGCCGTCTGTTGAACGACCGGATTTGAATATTTCGGATTTCCGGGGATCTGGCCAGCGCGGTTTTCCAGAACGGGTCCCTGAGGTAAACCGCCTCCGCCATCGCCTCGCCAGCGGCCGCCCGGGTCTCGGCCGCAGCGATTTTGGCCTTCCAGAGTACGGATGGATTGATACCCTCGATGATTGTATTGACCAGGGTTTGAATCGCCTTGGGAAGCTGAGGAGAGCCCGGTTCCCCCAGAAGCCGGCTGCCGGTATCGAGCTTTCGCATGAGCTCGGCGGTTTTATCGATGATGCCGGCGATCGTCTTTGCATCGAACTCGTTTAAAAGCGACATCATGACATCGGCAAACAGATCCGGGGAAATCCGGTTGATCTGGTTTAAAAAACGATCGACGGAATCGGTCAACATGTTGCCGACGGTGGGCAACAGGGAGATCAGCAGCATCAGCTTGGTGGGGTGCTGCCAGAACACCCGGTTGACCATCTCCACAAACGCCCGGGTGTCTGGGGCGGCGTTTTCCATGGCCGTCTTGAGCTCACCGAAATCGATCGATTCGATCCAGGCCGTAAACCCGGGTTCTGCGGCTTTTGCGAAAAAGGTCGGATCGTCTTGGTGAATGTCGTTTAATATTCGGCATCCCCGAGTGATCAGGGTCCCGGTCTGCCCGGTGAAGGCCTTTGAAATCAACTCCGAAAGCAGCCGCTTTTTCTCGTTTGTATTTAAGGCCTCGATACCGGCCATGGCAGCGGCGATCAGATCAAAAAGCCCGTTGAGCATATCGGCCGCGGGCCCGGCGATCTCCTGAATAAACCGCCGATCGGAAAAGAGTTGTTTGAGCTCGCCCGCCTTTTGCGCCTCCGCCCCTTCCAGGAAGCTTTTTTTCAGGTGCCGGCCCACCGGCCCGGCAAGGCGCTTTTTCAGCGGGTTTTTCCCCGCGTAGGTGTTTAAGACATCCGGCAGAAGGCCCGCAAGAATCTGCCGGCCCTGACGGGTGTCGAGGATCCTGGCAAGGGGGGGGGTATCCTCGGCCTGAACCAGGGCATCCATCCTGGACAACCGGGCGATTCCATCCAGAAGCCCGGATCGCGCAGGGTTCGGCCTAACGGCCGGTTTTTGGGGATCTATGCTCATGACGCAACCGCGACCTTTGAAGGCTTTTTCCCGTCATTTTCCGAAACCGCCAGCGCGATTTTTCCCTTGGCAGCGGGTTTTTCCATAGCCAGCAGGTGCTTGGCCAGGCGCTTGCCCAGGCATAGGATCGACCATGTGGGCGGAAGCCCCCATTCCTTGGGCATGACTGAGCAGTCGCAGACATAGAGGTTTTCGAATCGGGTTTTCAGGTTGGTATCCACCTGTTCGCCGAGTTTGACCGTTCCGCCGGGATGGGCCGCAAACATCCAGCCCCTGTAGGTTTCCGTGGCCCCGGCCTTTTCAAGGATCCGCTTCGCATGCTCGGCCCCCTTGTCGAGCCGCATCCGGTCTTCCCGGGAGAGCTTTTTGTTGACCCATCCCCGCTTGGTGAGGGAGCCGCCGAGATCGTCCCGAATTTTGATCATGATGGGAAGGGTATCTTTGTAGGAAAACGCCTGCTTGACCTTAAAGACCTCCAGATCAAAGAGCACCTTCACCAGATGCGGCATATTGAAATCGGTCATGACGATCCCGTCTTCGGGAAAATGGACACAGGCGCTCATGGGGATGGATTTTCCGGAGCCAAGCCCCTTGATTTTTCCATAGACAAAAACCAGGGGATCAAAGAAGAAGTCATACCCGGTGCCCTGCATGCCGCTTTTTCGAAGGATCAGCGGGGAGCCGATGCCGCCTGCGGCGATAATGGTCTTCGGCGCGTAGACCCGGTGTTTTTTCTTCTCATGTCGATATTCCACGCCCACGGCGGTTTTGTTTTCAATGAGGACCCGCTCCACCTTGGCGTGGTTGATGAGCGTGGCCCCGTTTTTCACCGCCTCCTCAACGAACATTCGGGCGTTCCACTTGGCGCCGTAGGGGCATCCATAAACCGACACCGGGCATTCGGGACGACACCGGTCCTGATAGATGAACTTGTTGATCTTCCAGGCGTCATAGCCGAGTTCATTGGCGGTGTTCAGGAATCGGTCCGGGCCGGCTCCCATCAGATCATCCGACAGGGGGGCTAAGGGGACCTCCTTTTTAATCTCCTCGACCTCGGTGGAGATGTCCACGCCGTAGGATTTAAACATGGCCACGGGAGGCTCAAACGCGCAGGCGCAGTAAAAGACCGAGCTGCCCCCGGTGGTAATGCCCCGGATCATGCCCAAAAGCTCCTGGGTGATCAGCAGGCTTTTGCCCGGAACAAAAACGCGGGGAAGGGTATAGGGAAAGCTGCCCGTGACCGGGGCGTTGTCCCCCCATTCCAGGATCAGCACCTTTTTCCCCTGAAGGGAGAGATCCCTGGCAACGGTGGCGCCGCCCGGACCGCTGCCGACCACGATGGCGTCAAACTCTGTTTTGGGTGCATTCATGATGATTCCTCCTTTTTTATGTGTTGAGTGGACGGATGTGATCAGCCGGCCATACGGTGTTTATTGTTTACACGCGGCGGATGATAAAAAACAGTGTTTATGGCGATTAACGATAGTTTGAAGTCGACGGTCGACCGTCGACTTCAAACTAAAAAAAATATTTGCCCCTGTCAAGAAATTTTTCTAAGAAGCTAATTATCTGAATTTTATTTAAATATATTTTTATCTCGGGATTGGGCCCAGATTCGGGCAAACGCCTTTAAAAAGCCAAACTTTGATGGAACTGTAAAAAGTCAAAACTGTTCGCTTCGTGAGGCTTTGAGGCGCGATTTGCATTGAATGCGAAATTGCAAGAACTCGTCGCAGGCGCCTCAGACAGCTTGCAATTTTTAACGCATTCAACACAAACCGCTTTTCT
>CAZFWD010000302.1:0-4000 GCA_964522535.1 uncultured Desulfonema sp. | reverse complement strand
TGAACGCCGCGCAGTTGACGATCACATCCGGTCGGATCTTTTTGACGAAGGCGTCCACCCCTGCCGGGTCGGTGATGTCCAGGTCCTCGATATCGACGGCAATCACTCGGTGGTCCTTTTGAAGAACAACCCGGCAGTCCCTGCCGAGCTGTCCGTTTCCGCCGGTAATCAGGATGTTCATCGCAAAACAGGCCTTTTGATGGATACGGTGAATTCTTTTGTTTATACGTATCAATGAAGATGGTTCCGTCGTCAGAACGGATGCTACAAAAAAAATTCTATGAAAACAATCAGAAATTGACGGAAATCCGAGCGGCGGGGCATTTGCGTTTCGGGTTAAAGGGTATTGACAGCAGCCATGCAGATGGTAAGTTAAAGCAATTTTGATGAACCCCTGCGGGCGATTTTAAATGAAGACACAAGAGACCGCGATCAATTCCCCAAAAGTCATGCTTTGCCTGCTTTCCGGGCTTTTGCTGACGGCCGGGTTTCCGCTTACGGGGGTGTCTTATGCGGCCTGGGTCGCCGTGGTGTTTCTGCTTTTTGCCATCCGCGACCTTTCAGCGTTAAACGGGTTTTATCTCGGGCTTCTTACGGGTTTTGTTCATTTTGTCACCCTTCTTTACTGGCTGGCCGGCACCATGCACACCTACGGCTTTCTGCCGCTGTCGCTGAGCGTTCTGTTTCTGCTTCTGCTGGCCGTTTATCTTTCTTCATACATAGGGGGTTTTGCGGCTGCCATGGCAGGCTGCTGCGAAAGCCCCGCCGCCGCCCTGGTGATGGCGCCGGTGCTCTGGGTCGGCGCGGAATACCTTCGCTCCTTTCTGTTTTCCGGATTTCCCTGGGGGCTGATCGGGTATAGTCAGTATAAGCATTTGCATTTGATACAGATTTCAGATATATTCGGCATCCATGGGATTTCCTTTCTGGTGGTTTTCGCAAACAGCGTGGTTTTTTTCGGGCTGGCCCGGGGATTTCGGTACAGGTGGCGGGGAAAACGGATCGGAAACGCCCTGGTCGGGGTGTCAATTCCGGTGCTGGCCGCTGTGATCATTCTGACCCTGATCTATGGAAAGGGCCGGCTTACCTCCGTTGACCGGATGATCGAAACCGCCGATGCCGTGAAGGTTGCGGTGGTTCAGGGGAATATTCCTCAGCCGGAAAAATGGGATGAGCAATTCCAGGAGGACACCGTTGAAAAGTATTTAAGCATGTCCCGAAAGGCCGCTCACGCCGGTCCGGATCTGGTGGTGTGGCCTGAGACCGCCGCCCCTTTTTATTTCGAATACGATGAGGCCATGACCGAACGGGTGCTGAAGGCGGTCGATGGCATGGAAAGCGCGTTTTTAATCGGCGCGCCCGCTGTGGCGCTTCAGGCCGAGGAGGTCTTTTATTACAACAGCGCCTACCTGGCGGGTCCGGATGGAAACATCCTGGGCCGGTATGACAAGGTCCATCTGGTGCCGTTCGGCGAGTATGTGCCGCTTAAGAAATGGCTGCCGTTTATTCACAAAATGGTCGTCCAGGTCGGCGAGTTTCAGACCGGGGAGCCGGGAACCACCCTGAAATGGGAAAGGGCGGACATGGGCGTGGCGATCTGTTATGAGATCATCTTTCCGCGGCTTTGCGCGGCGATGGTTTACAACCATGCCGGCCTTCTGGTCAATATCACCAACGACGCCTGGTTTGGAAACACCAGCGCGCCGTATCAGCATTTTTCCATGGCGGTCTTTCGGGCGGTCGAAAACCGCCGGTCCCTGGTCAGGGCCGCAAACACCGGCATTTCCGGGTTCATTGATCCGGCCGGCCGAATCCTGGAGGCCACCGGGCTTTTTAAAGCGGCCGCGCTCACCCGCGGCTTGCCGGTGATTCGCGACATGACCAGTTTTTATACCCGGCATCCGGATCTGCTCGCTCTATTCTGTTTTGTTGCAAGTTTGCTTTTTATCATGATAAAGTTTTTGATAAGACGATTCAAAAAAAGCATGAACGCATAAATTCGTGATGGGGGAAGACGAGATGACCGTCGAGATCAAACAAACCATTCGAGGGTTTTACGAAAAGCTTCAGGGCTTAAAGGAGTTTCTTTGACCTCCCCGAAAAGGAGAAACGGCTGGCGGAAATTGAAAAGACCACAGCCGCCGAGGGGTTCTGGAACGATCCAGGAAAGGCCAGGACCGTGCTCAAGGAGCGGTCCCTGATTTCCGGCGTGATCGAGCGGTGGAAGGGCCTGTATCGGGATGTCGAGGAATGCGAGGTGCTGTTCGACCTGGGCATGGAGGAAGAGGACGAAGCCGCCAAACAGGAGGCCGGCCGCCAGGCGGAAGGGATTGAAAAGCGGCTTGCTGATTTTTCCCTGGAACTGATGCTTGACGGGGAGGACGATGCGAACAACGCGATCATGTCCATCAATGCCGGGGCCGGCGGAACCGAGGCCCAGGACTGGGCGGAAATGCTGTTTCGCATGTATTCCCGCTGGGTGGAAGAAAAGGGGTTTAAGCTGAGCTTAATTGACCTGCAGGAGGGTGAGGAGGCCGGGATCAAAAGCGTGACCTTTTGCGCGGCGGGTGATTTTGCGTTTGGTTATCTGAAAACAGAAAACGGGGTTCACCGGCTGGTGCGCATCTCCCCGTTTAACGCGAACGGCAAGCGGCAGACCTCCTTTGCTTCGGTGTTCGTCTATCCGGAGCTCGATGACGACATTCGGATCGAGATCGATGAAAAGGACCTTCGCATCGACACCTTCCGGGCCAGCGGCGCGGGCGGTCAGCACGTGAACAAGACCAGCAGCGCGGTGCGCATCACCCACCTGCCCACCGGGATCGTGGTGAACTGCCAGCAGGAAAAATCCCAGATTCGAAACCGGGAACTGGCCATGAAGGTCCTGACCGCCAGGCTTTATCAGATGGAAAAGGAAAAACAACAGGAAAAGATGCAGGCCATGCATGACAGCAAGGATGAGATCGCCTGGGGGAATCAGATCCGTTCCTACGTGCTGCACCCGTATCAGATGGTCAAGGATCACCGGATCAACCTGGAGATCGGAAACGCGGAAAGGGTACTGGACGGGGACCTGGACCCTTTTATTCGGGGCGTTCTGCTTTCCGGCCGCCATTGACGCCTTCAGTGCCATGCGCATAAACCCCATCGAGATCATCAACGCGTTTTACAGGCCCGGTTCCGAGATTCACGCAATGTTTCTATCGCACGCCGCCGCCGTGACGCAGAAAGCCCTTGGGATCGCTCGACGGGTTTCTTTTTTGAAGCCGGATTGCCGGTTCATCGAGGAGGCGGCCATGCTCCATGACATCGGCATTTTTTTAACCTACGCCCCGTTCATCGGGTGTATGGGGGTTTACCCCTATGCCTGTCACGGGTATCTGGGCGGGCAACTCCTTGAAGCCCGGGGGCTTGCGCCTCATGCGCGGGTTTGCGAGCGGCATGTGGGGGTGGGGTTGAGCGCGGACGACATTCAAAAGGCGAACCTTCCTCTGCCGGCGCAAGACGCCCTGCCGGTCACCGTGGAAGAGCGGATCATCTGCTACGCGGATAAATTTTTTTCAAAAAAGTCCGGGGAAGAGGCTAAAGAGGAGCCTGTGGAGGCGGTGGTCAAAAACCTTGAAGCATACGGTTCGGACAAGGTGCAGCGGTTTTATGAATGGATGGCGATTTTTAACTGACGGTTGTTTACTGGATGCGGCATGAATCCGCTTGATCTGAAAGAACGGCTTCGGTTTTACTTTATCACCGACGATGCGTCGCCGGGGTTTGCGGCGGCGAAACAGGCGGAAACCGCTGTCGCGGCCGGCGCCACGGCGGTCCAGTACCGGAACAAATCCTTTTCACTAAAAGACTTCGAGGCGGCGGAAAAAATCGCGAATCTCTGCCGAACCCATGGTGTTTTGTTTATCGTAAACGACGATATCCTTCTGGCCCGGGCGCTTCGGGCCGACGGGGTGCATCTAGGGCAAACCGATGCCGCCCCTTCTCTGGCCGGGCA
>CAZFWD010000301.1:0-4826 GCA_964522535.1 uncultured Desulfonema sp. | reverse complement strand
ACAGAGAGCACAAAGGACACAGAGAAATAATATTTTTTTCTCTATGCGCTCTGTGGTAAAAAATTTTTAAAAACCCGATAAGTTACTTTCTGCAAAAATACCGCAAAGCGGAATAAACCGCTTTTTAGAAAAGGCATACTGACACCTCATGGGATATCTGGTTCTATCGCGAAAATATCGGCCGCAGCGCTTTGAGGAGGTGGTCCGTCAGGAGCATGTCACCCGGACCCTCGCCAATGCCCTGACCGCCGGCAGGCTCGCCCATGCCATCCTGTTTTCAGGCCCGAGAGGCACCGGCAAAACCACCATCGCTCGAATCCTTGCAAAATGCGTCAACTGCGAATCCGGACCCACAGCCACCCCCTGCAATACCTGCCGGTCATGCCGGGAAATCACCGAAGGGCACGCCGCGGATGTGTTTGAAATCGACGGCGCCTCCAACAACAAGGTGGAAAATATCCGCGACCTTCGAGAGAACGCGAAGTACATGCCGGCGCACAGCCCGTTTAAAATATACATCATCGATGAAGTGCACATGCTCAGCGATTCGGCGTTTAACGCCCTTCTCAAGATACTGGAAGAACCCCCGAGCCACGTGATGTTTTTCTTCGCCACGACGGAACCCAACAAAATCCCGATCACCATCCTGTCCCGCTGCCAGCGACACGACCTGAAAAGAATCGACATCGATTCCATCATCGCGCACATGGCCTCCCTCTGCCGTAAGGAAGGGATTACCGTCGATGAAGAGGGGCTTGCCATAATTGCCCGCGAGGCGGACGGAAGCATTCGGGACGCCTTAAGCCTTCTGGACCAGATCACCTCGGGCGCCACGGGGGATATCGACACGGAGCTGATTCTAGACATCATCGGCGGTATCGACCGCAAAACCCTTTTTGATTTTTCAAAGGCTGTTTTTTGCACGGATCCCGTAAAAATCATTGAAACCATCGACCGGCTCTATGAACGCGGTCAGCATATGGTCAGGCTGTTTGCCGAACTCCTGCAGCATTTCAGAAACCTGCTTCTGGTCAAAATGGATTCCGGATCAAGGGCCTTAGCGGACGTTCCTGAGCATGAACGCAAAAGGATGCGCGATCAGGTCAAGGATACTTCCCAGGCCTACCTGAATCAGATCCTGGACATGCTTTTCCGGGAAGAGGCGACCATCAAGCTCTCCCTTCAACCGAAGCTGGCGCTTGAAATGGCGTTTATTCGCATACTGCAGGTCAAGCCCGCCCTGTCTTTGGACACCCTCATCGAAAAAATCGATCTTTTGCAGAAGGGAATCGCCCAGGGCAGCGAACCAAAATCCGATTCTGCCGCCGACACCGGCTTAAACAGGGTGCAGGAGGCGCCCCGGCCGTTTGCACCCCCATTCAAGGAACCCCTCCCGAAAAAACCTGCGGGAATAAAAGGATCCACCACACCGGATCCCACAGACGCACCGGCTGACGATGCGGCGCGCAGCAAGGAGGAATCAGCGGCGGAGGCGTGGAACAGGATTCGAAGCCGAATATTCGAAGAAAACCCGGCCCTGGGCGCCTGTTTTGCGCAAAGCAGCGCTATTTTTGAAGACCACAACCGGCTGGTCATTCACCTAAAATCAAACCGGTTCAACATCAGCTACGTGAAGCGGGACGAGCACCGCCATACCGTGGAAAATCTCTGCGCAGAGGTTTTCGGCAGGCCCATGCAGGTCGAAATCCATACAGAGCCCATTCATTCAGCGAATCCCCAGACCAAAAAAAAAATCGAGAGCCTGAAAAAAGAGGCGTTAAACCATCCCCTGGTGGAGACCGCCATGAAGATATTCAACGGCAAAATCGTTGACGTTAAAATTTTAGAGGAGACAGAAAAATGAAAAACATGAAAAATCTGATGAAGCAGGCCCAGCAGCTTCAAAATAAAATGGCCCAGATGCAGGAAGAAATGGCGGTCAAAACGGTGGAGGCCGCTGCCGGCGGCGGCATGGTGAGGGTTGTGGCAAACGGCCGGCAGGAAATCGTATCCGTCCATATTGAAAAGGAGGTGGTGGACCCCGAGGATATCGAAATGCTGCAGGACCTGATTCTGGCCGCGGTCAACGAGGCCCTGGCCCAGTCCCAGAAAATGGTTTCCGATGAGATGAGCAAGCTGACCGGCGGAATGAGCATTCCCGGCCTGATTTAAGTAAAACCGAAATCCCTAAAGTCAACCTTGGAATAATGACCCATTACCCCGCCGCCATCAACCGGCTGATCAAGAACCTAAGCAGGCTGCCCGGCATCGGCGAAAAAACCGCGGAGCGCCTGGCCCTGCATCTGCTTCGAACGCCTGAAGCCGAAGGGATGGAGCTGGCCCGAAGCATTTACGAACTCAAACAGAAAATACGGCTCTGCTCCCAGTGCTTTGCGTTCAGCGATCATGAACTCTGCGTGATCTGCAGGAATCCGTCAAGGGACGGAGGCCTTTTGTGCGTGGTGGAATCCCCCGCGGACCTGGCCGCCCTTGAAAAGACCGGCGCCTATCCCGGGCGGTATCATGTCCTGCACGGGCTTCTTTCCCCCATGGACGGCATCAGCCCCGGGGACCTTCGGATCAGGGAGCTGATTCGGCGGATCGAAAAAGGCGGGACACGGGAGGTCATCCTCGCCACCGGGACCAGCCTGGAGGGTGAGGCGACCGCCTCATACCTCTCGGAAACCCTCTCAAAATATCCGGTCAAGGTCACCCGGATCGCATCCGGCGTGCCCATGGGCGGCGACCTGAAGTACGTGGATCAGGTCACCCTCAAAAAGGCGATGGAGGCCCGGCGTGCCGTTTAAAAACATCACCCAGAAGGACCTGTTTGAATGTCAAAGATGCGGGGACTGCTGCAAGGGATACGGCGGCACCTTTGTTACCCCGGCCGATATTGAAAGGATTGCGGATTATATCGGTACACCGAAAAAAAAATTCGTCGCAACCTACTGCCGCATGTCGGGGGGAAAACCGCTCCTTTCTCAACGCAAAGACGGATATTGCATCTTCTGGGACGGCCTGTGCACCATTCATCCGGTCAAGCCCCGCATGTGCAGGCAATGGCCGTTTATCGAAAGCGTGCTCATCGATCCGAGCAACTGGGCGATCATGGCCAGTTTCTGTCCCGGCATCCGCACCAATTTCCCCCTCGAGGTCGTGATCGCCTGTGTCAGCAAGGAATTGAAAAAAACGGGGGGATCTTCGGCAAGACCCCGCAACACCCAAACCGGCAAAACCTAACGCGATGATCGGCATCTTTGACTCGGGAATCGGCGGCCTGACGGTGGTGCGTGCGGTGATGGACGCCCTGCCCGGCTACGACATCCTCTACTTCGGCGACACCGCTCGAACCCCTTACGGAAACAAGAGCGAAAAAACCGTCATTGAATACGCCCTTGAGGATACGGAATTTCTCTTAAAACAGGGGGCATCGGTGATCGTCGTGGCGTGCAACACCGCCTCCAGTGTTGCCACGGAAACGCTGCGGCAACGGTTTGACGTTCCGGTTTATGAGGTGGTCAGCCCGGCGGTCGATGCGGCCTTAAAGGTCAGCCCGAAATCCATCATCGGGGTGATCGGCACCCGGGCGACCATTGAAAGCGGCATTTATGAAAAAAAAATCAAGGAAAAAAACCCGGAGGCCCGGGTATACGCTGCTGCCTGCCCGCTTCTTGTTCCGCTCGTGGAGGAAGGGTGGCTCGATAAACCAGAGACCCGAATGATCGTTAAAAAATATCTCCATCCCCTGAAAACCCGGCAGATCGACACCCTGATCCTGGGCTGCACCCATTACCCCCTGCTGAAAGACATCATCGCCCACAAAATCGGCAAACGGGTCCAGGTCATCGACTCCTCCACCGCCGTGGCCGCACAAATCAAGACCTTTCTCGCCTCCTCGCCGAAGCTTGATCAATCCTTATCCAAAAACGCCCATGCCGAATTTTTTGTCTCCGACATTACCCGGCAGTTTCTGAAAACAGCCCAAGCGGTCATTCGCCGGCGGATACAGCTTCGCCAGGTTTCCCTGTAGAAAACAACACCGCGCCCCCGCGGCTCACTCCGTATAATCCGCCAGCCACCAGGCATCCCATCGGGTGTCCATGATCTCCTGACACAACCGTTTGCCGACGGCGGTTTTCAGCCGTTTTTGAACCACCGGAAGCCACTGCTGAGGGGTTTTTTGACCGATATCGGAAATCGATTTTAAATCCAGAATAAACGCCAGCTGATCCGCATCGTAGGCCAGCCTGGATTCGGTTGTTTCCTGGCCGTTATACTCGGAAATGAGATCGATCATCGACCCTCCGAAAGGGAGATGGCCGACGGCGTCTTGAACCGCCCGGTCTTCATCCGCGACCACGTATTGCTTATGCACGTAATTATGATCCCCGGTTCTGGCTTCGGCCAGGTCATGCACCAGGCACATGGAAATCAACCGAAGGGCGTTGATCTCGGGCATCATCAAGGACATGACATACCCGATAAACGCCACGCAGAAGGAATGCTCGGCCACGGATTCCCTGCCCGCTCCCAGAAACGAAAACCCGGCCCGGGGGGTATGTTTCAGCATACCGGCCTCGAACAATAGGTCTGCCACAGACTTCATAACCGCTCCTTTTTATCCGTTGTTGTCCTTTACCCTTCCAAGGAACTTATATTTTTCCAGTTTAAAAAATGAACAAATTAACCACAGAGCGCACAAAGGACACAGAGAAATAATATTTTTTTCTCTGTGCGCTCTGTGGCAAAAAATTTCTAAAAACCCGATAAGTTACTTTCTGCAAAAATACCGCAAAGCGGAATAAACCGCTTTTTAAAATCAA
>CAZFWD010000300.1:0-4591 GCA_964522535.1 uncultured Desulfonema sp. | reverse complement strand
CATACAATGAATTCGGCAACGCCCGCAACCTTGGGTTCGGCGGAAAGACTTTTTTATTTTCTGAAGACGGCGGCTGATAAAATCCTTGACTTTCTTTTGCGCGTTTGGCATTTTTTTATAATATTATAAGATAGTTTTATTCGTCAATCTTTCGGTTGGGAGAAAAGCGATGAGAGGCTTTCATGCATTCGGGGTAGGGGCCGGTCTGATCCTTGGGGTTGGCTTTTTTCTGGTGATCTGGGCTTATCCCTTCAATTCCGTGGCGGAAACCGCTGGAACGGCCGACAGCCTTCAGACCGAACAGCCTTCTGAAATCCAGGAGGTCGAAAAAGCGGTAACGAAGACCCAAGTACCGGAAGCCCGGACGTTTCCCCGCGAGGTGACGCCTCCGGACCCTGAGATGCTGAAGCTAACCGCCGAGGGGATCCGGTATTACAAGGGGCATGGGGTTGCCCAGGATTATAAAAAGGCCGAGGAGCTGTTTTTAAAGGCTGCGGAGCTGGGCGGCGCGGCGGCCCAGTACACCCTGGGGTATATGTATCAGACCGGGGAGGGGGTGCCCCAGGATGACGGCAAGGCGGTGAAGTATTATAAAATGGCCGCCGATCAGGGGTACGGCCTGTCCCAGTACAGTTATGCCGGCATGCTCTACCACGGGGAGGGATTGGAAAAGAAAGATCAGGAAGCCGCCATCTGGTACCTGAAGGCGGCGGGGGACAAGCACGCCCTGCCGGTGCATTATTTCAGCGTGGGGGTTTTGTATGATAACGGGGAGGGGTTTACCCGGGATCTGGAAAAGGCCGCCAAATGGTATAAAAGGGCGGCAGAAGGCGGCCACGGCCAGGCCCAGCTTAACCTCGCGGACATGTTCTACAGCGGCGAGGGGGTCCCCCGGGACTATGAGGAGGCGATCAAGTGGTATAAAAGCGCCCATGCGTTGGGTCTTACCCAGTCCCAGTTCAGTCTCGCCATGATGTATTTCAACGGGGAAGGGGGCATTCAGCGGGATTATCAGCAGGCGCTGGAATGGTTCAAAAAAGCGGCGGATAACGATTCCCTGTCCGCCATGTACTGCCTGGGGGTGATCTATGAAAAGGGGTACGGCGTGCCTCCGGATCAGGCCGAATCGCTTTACTGGTATGAACGGGCGGCGAAGGCCCGGTATCCGCGCGCCATGTACCGGATCGCCATGATGCATTTAAACGGCGGCCTTGGAAAGGAAAAAGACCCTGCCATGGCTGTTGAATGGCTCAGCAAAGCGGTCGACAGCGGCAGCAGCGACGCCGCCTATGCCCTGGGCGCCATGCACGAAAACGGCGAGGGGGGGATGGTCCGGGATTTTCACAAAGCCCTGGCGTGGTATCGCAAAGCGGCGGATGCCGGGAGTGACCAGGCCATGCAGCGGCTGGGGGTGTTATACGATAACGGCATCGGGGTGGCCCGGAATTTGGAGAAAGCCGCCAATTGGCATGAACGCGCCGCGCTCAAGGGGAACGCCTATTCCCAATATCGGTTTGCCGGAATGTGCTATAACGGCATCGGAGTCGAGCGGAACCTTGAAAAGGCGTTCAAATGGTACGGCGCCGCGGCCGAGCAGGGGAATAAGGAGGCCCAGTACAGCCTCGCCCTCATGTATTTCAACGGGCACGGGGTTGAGCGGGATGACGTGAAGGCCTGTGCCTGGATGTCATTGGTGGCCGCCCGGGGAGAAGGCATCGCGGCCGATCAGCGGGAAATCATCAAAGACCGGATGACCCCCGCCCAGGTCAAAGAGGCCGAAGTCCTGTTTAATCAATTGTACAAAAAGCTGTTTTTGTAAGGCCTGTTTTCGATTGACGCAACCCTTCCGCTCAAAACACTTCATGCGCATCAAAAAGATCATATCCGGCGGCCAGACCGGGGCGGACCGGGCGGCCCTTGACTTTGCCATCAAAAATCGGATTCCGCACGGCGGATCGGTCCCGAAAGGGCGCATGGCGGAAGACGGTCCCCTTTCAAAGCGCTACAAGCTTCGGGAAACCCAAACAGCCGACTACAACGAGCGAACCGAAAAAAACGTGATCGATTCGGACGGCACCCTGCTCCTCGGCAGCGGGGCCTTAAACGGCGGATCGGCCCTGACCATGACCCTGGCCCGAAGTCACGGGCGGCCATGTTTGCATGTCGATGCGGCGCAAGTGTCGGCGCAACAGGCCGCCGCCCAGATTGAGCGCTGGATTCAAGAAAACAGGATTTCGGTCTTAAACGTGGCCGGCCCCAGGGCCAGCAAATCCCCGGACATCTATGTCCAGGTGATGAAGATCTTTCAGGCCCTTCTTCAGGGGGTTTGATTTTTTATGCCGTGAGCCGAGGTCAAGGCTAAAAAAACGAGCGCTCGTTCTATTTTTTATTGACACGATCCCTCCTCCGCTGTAAAGTAAATCCCAACCTGAGACCCTTATGTTTTCCATTAACCGGAAAGGAAACATTCCATGAGCCTGATTCACGTCAATTCCGATACCTGCAACCGCGACGGCATCTGCGTGGCCGAGTGTCCCATGAAGATACTGGTCTTAAAGGACCGGGAGTCTGTTCCCGAGCCGGTAAGGGGCGCGGAGGCGTTATGCATCGACTGCGGGCATTGCGTAGCGGTCTGTCCCACGGGTGCGCTCTCTCACAGAAGTATGAGCCCGGATCAGTGCCCGCCGGTTCGCAAGGAATGGCTGCTCAGCCCCGAGCAGGCCGAGTACTTTCTGCGCAGCCGCAGGTCCATTCGGACCTACCGCAAGAAGCCGGTGGACCGGGAAATTCTGAGGCGGCTGATCTCCATGGCCGCCTATGCGCCTTCCGGGCATAACCTTCAGCCGGTGCGCTGGCAGGTCGTTTATGAGACCGATGAACTGCGCAGGTTGACCGGCATGGTCGCGGACTGGATGCGATACCTGATCAAGGAGCAGCCCGATTTTGCCCGTGAAATGCACATGGACATGGTGGTGGCGGGATATGAACTGGGCATGGACGTGATCTGCCGGGGCGCCCCGCATCTGGTGATCGCCCACGCGCCGGCGAGCGATCTGACCGCCCAGGCATCCTGCACCATTGCGTTGACCTACCTGGAGCTGGCGGCCCTGCCCCTGGGACTCGGCGCCTGCTGGGCCGGTTTTTTCCACGCGGCGGCCGGGTTCTGGCCCCCCCTGCAGAAGGCCCTTGGCCTGCCGGAGGGGCATACCTGCATGGGGGCCATGATGGTCGGGTATCCAAAATACACCTATCACCGGCTGCCCCTGCGAAAGGCTCCGAAGATCACATGGAAATAAGGGGTTGATTACTTTTTACCTGTTTAGGAGACTGAACGATGGACGATATCTATGAAAAATTAAGGCAACGGCTGGATGACATGGCCACCGGTTATCCGGCCACCCCAAACGGAATTGAAATCAGAATCCTTAAACAGCTCTTCACCCCGTCCGATGCGGAGCTTTTCCTGTTGCTCTCCCCCATGCTTGAAGCGGCCGACAGTATTGCCGCCCGGTTGAACCTTTCCCCGAAAGAAACGGCAGACCGACTGGAGGACATGGCCAAGCGGGGGCTGCTTTTCCGGCAGAAAAAGGGGGATTTGGTGCGCTACGCGGCCATTCCGTTTGTGGTGGGGGTGTTTGAGTTTCAACTCGGCAGCATTGACGCGCCGCTCGTCAAAGACATCGACGATTACTATGAGGCGGCCTTCGGCAAGACCATTATGGCGTTCAATACCCCGGTCATGCGGACCATCCCCATCAAGAAGGAGCTGGTCTCGGAATGGCCGATTGCTGCCTATGAGGATGTGGATCAGATATTTGACGCTCAGACAAAGATCGCCGTGGCCAACTGCATCTGCCGGACAACCGCGCGAAAGGCCGGACACGGCTGCGATAAACCTTTGGAGGCCTGTTTTCTGTTCGGCTCCCACGCCAGCTATTATGTGGACAACGGCATGGGGCGGTATATCAGCAAGGAGGAGGCCAAGGCCATCGCCCGGAAAAACGAGGAGGCCGGGCTGGTGATGCAACCGTTTAACGCCCAGCATACCGGCGGCATGTGCAGCTGTTGCGGGTGCTGCTGCGGTATCCTGCGTTCCTTAAAGAAGCAGGACAACCCCGCGGCCGCGGTAAAAAGCAATTATTTTGCGGAAGTGGACGAGGAAAACTGCGTCGGATGCGGCACCTGCGTGGAGCGCTGCCAGATGGAGGCCATCGACATTGTGGAGGAGAAGGCGAAAATTAACGACAAACGCTGCATCGGATGCGGCCTGTGCGTTTCCACCTGCCCCACGGAGGCCATGCGGCTTACGAAAAAGTCCGAGGACCAGCTCTATATTCCGCCGGAAACCGGGGTGGAGACCTATATCCGTATCGCCCAGGAACGCGGCAAGCTCTAAACGGCGTTTAGCCTGTGGAATAATTTTTTGTTTTTTTTGTAGATGTCCAGAAAAATTGCGTGCAGCCGGCTGTAGGTTTTTTGGTTGTCCGGATTGGGATAAAAGCGGTCTTCAATCCGTATGAGCTTCGGAATATCCTCAAACCGGATATATCCCAGCCCCACCGCCGCGATAAACGCCGCGCCCCTGGCGTTT
>CAZFWD010000299.1:0-15782 GCA_964522535.1 uncultured Desulfonema sp. | reverse complement strand
AATCCCCCGGCCTTCGGGAAGCCGGTCCGGCGCGGCCTCGGCTTCGCCCGGGGTACGGAAATCATAAACCCGCTTGATCCCCATCTGCATAAACAGGTGATGATCCGTGTCGGTCAGCATGGACAGCCCGTCGGAACGGAACACCCGGCCCCATTTCACGCGGCGGCCGTCCTCGGCGGCATATCCGCCGATATCCCTGAAGTTCACCGCCCCCTCAAGCAGAACCCGCCGTTCCGCTGTCATCATCCGGTTCCCGGCCTCGTCCACAAGCTGATAATAATAACGGACCGATGGATCGAGACCCGAGACCGTCGAACAGCCCACCCCTGAAGGTTCAACGGAAACCGGAACCGGATTTGCGTCATTGCCCGCATAGACAAAAAGCGCCGGTTTTTTGTTTTCCGGTTTCCAGCAAACCGCCACCCGCTCGGAATCCAGACGCCGAATTTCGGCTTCGAAAACTGAAACGGATCTCTGGTGATCTTTCATGATCGCAGCCTTTGTAAGATTTTCAATCGACGTTCGACTATACAAAAAAAAATAACCTTCGGGCAAGGCAATTCCGGAAATGATTCGAACAGGTCCTGGGCGATCTTCAGCCGTTTGCACCTAAACTCAAAATGGGGTAGAATAAAAAGCAAAAAAAGGCCAAAACCCCGAATCCAGGAAGGTTGATATGCCATCCCAAAAAATTTCCAACGATCCGATTTCCCCGGAACACCTCCTTCAAACCCTGATCCGGTTTGACACCACCAACCCGCCCGGAAATGAAAAGCCTTGCGTCGATTATATCAACGGCCTGCTCACGGACAGCGGGTTTTCGCCCAAAATTTTTGCAAAGCATCCTGACCGGCCCAACCTGATCGCGCGGCTTAAGGGCAGACAACAGGCCCCGCCGCTCTTGATATACGGCCACGTGGATGTGGTGACGACCGAGGACCAGACCTGGCAATATCCCCCGTTTGAAGGGCGGATGGTAAACGGCTATATCTGGGGAAGGGGCGCCCTGGATATGAAGGGAGGGGTGGCCATGATGCTGGCGGCTTTTTTAAGGGCCAAGGCGACCGGGCTTACCCCGGCCGGGGATATCCTGCTTGCGATCTTAAGCGACGAAGAGGCCGGGGGGGATGCCGGCGCTCGGTACCTGGTGGAAAACCATGCCGAAGAATTCGCCGGGGTTCGGTTTGCCATTGGTGAATTCGGCGGCTGCAGCATGTATATCGGCAACAAAAAATTTTATCCCATCCAGGTATCGGAAAAACAGGCCTGCTGGATGCGGGCCACGGTCAGGGGACCCGGAGGACACGGCGCCATGCCCATTCAGGGGGGCGCCATGGCGAAACTGGGACGGCTGCTCACCCAGCTCGATCACATTTCCCTTGCGCCGCACATCACCCCGATCCTTCGGCGAATGATTGAAACCATCGCCGCGGCCATGCCGCTTCCAAACCGGTTGATCCTGCGACAACTGCTGAATCCCGGGTTGACGGCAGCGGTTCTAAAGCTGCTGGGGGAGCGGGGCAAAAACTTCCGACCGCTTCTGTACCACACGGTCAACCCCACCCTGGTCAAGGGCGGGGATAAAATCAACGTGATCCCCTCCAAAATAGACCTTCAGCTCGACGGCAGAATCCTTCCCGGATTTTCCCCTTCCGATTTTATTTCGGAACTCCGCCGGGTTATCGACAAGGACGTGGAACTGGAAATCACGCACCACGACCCCGGCCCCTCCCGGCTGGACATGGGTATGTTCGATTTTCTGGCCGGTGTGCTCAAGGAAGCCGACCCGGCAGGCATTCCCCTGCCCATGCTGCTGCCGGGAATCACCGACGGACGGTTCTTCTCCCGTCTCAACATTCAGACCTACGGGTTCACCCCGATGAACCTGCCCTCGGATTTTAACTTTTTTACGACCATTCACGGCGCCGATGAACGGATTCCCGTCGATGCGATTCGATTCGGAGCGGACGCCATTCACAGGGTGCTTGAAAGATATGCCGGCCCGGCGCAATAAAAAAACCGATTTTCCCTTGACGGCTTTCTGCATCGTCTTTTATGATAAATCCGTATGTGTTGTTCCCATACCCGCAACAACCCTAACGCATCGTTTTTAAAGAGCCGATCATCCAAATGAGCGCCCAAAACCGACAGATCATGGAAAAGCTGCTGGAAAGCGCCGGTATCCGCATCAACGGAGACGACCCCTGGGATATTCAGGTCCATAATAATCAAGTTTATGAAAGGGTGTTCTCGGGCGGTGCCCTTGCCGCCGGGGACTCCTACATGGACGGCTGGTGGGACTGCCAGGCCCTGGATCAGTTTTTTGATCGGGTCTTTCGGGCCAAACTGGAAAAAAAAATCAAAACCAACTGGCGCATCATCTGGCATCTGCTGAGGGCCAGGCTGTGCAACCTTCAAAAAAAAAGCCGGGCCTATCAGGTGGGTGTGCAGCATTACGACGTGGGCAACGCGCTCTACCAGGCCATGCTGGATAAGCGGATGAACTATACCAGCGGATACTGGAAAAACGCCACCGACCTGGACAGCGCCCAGGAGGCGAAGCTTGACCTGGTCTGCCGCAAAATCGGACTAACACCTGGTATGACCGTGCTTGAGCTCGGATGCGGGTGGGGATGCTTTGCCGGGTATGCCGCTGAAAAATACGGGGTCTCGGTGACCGGGGTGACCGTCTCCAGGGAGCAGGTGGAGCTGGGAAAGCGCCTGTGCAAGGGACTTCCGGTGGATATTCAACTGGAGGATTACCGGAACGTTCGCGGAAAATTCGATCGGGTCATTTCCATCGGCATCATGGAGCATGTGGGGTACAAAAACTACCGCTGTTACATGAAAAAGGTGGACGAAACCTTAAAGGACGAGGGCATCGCGTTTATTCATACCATCGGCGGCAATGCCAGCATGCTCATCGGCAACCCCTGGACCACCAAATACATCTTTCCCAACGGCATGTTTCCCTCCATTGCCCAGTTGGGGAAAGCCATGGAGGGCCTGTTTGTCATGGAAGACTGGCATAACTTCGGCCCGGATTACGACAAAACCCTCATGGCCTGGCATGAGCGGTTTGAAAAAAGCTGGCCGCGGTTTAAGGACCAGTACGGAGAGCGGTTCCATCGCATGTGGCGTTTCTACCTGCTGTCCTCGGCGGCGGTTTTTCGATCCCGAAGGGCGCAGCTCTGGCAGATCGTGATGACCAAACCCGCAAGAATGCAACCGGACTGCCGCCATGTTTAACCGATTCGGCAGCGCTTGCGCCGATGATTGAAACCACCGTCGTCATTGTCGGCGGCGGCCCCGCGGGCTCGGCCTGCGCATGGCGGCTGAACCGGGCCGGGATTGACGCGATCATCCTCGACAAAAGCCCCTTTCCTCGAACCAAGCTGTGCGCGGGTTGGATTACGCCCAACGTTTTCAGGCGCCTGGCAACAACCCCCGAAAAATACCCCCACGGCCTCCTGACCTTTGACCGGCTGATCTGTCATTTCCGGGGACGCCGCGTCAGCGTCAAAACACGGCAGTATTCCATCCGGCGGTATGAATTCGACCAGTGGATGATCCAACGCGCCGGGGTTCCGGTCCACACGCATCAGGTCACGGCCATTCAAAAAGATAACGCAGGCTACTGCATCGACGGAAAGTACCGGTGCGAATATCTGATCGGCGCGGGCGGCACCCACTGCCCGGTATACCGCAAATTTTTCGCAAACCTTCATCTTCGGCCTCAAAAATCCCTGATCACCGCCGTTGAAGCGGAGTTTCCCTTTTCCTGGATTGACAGCAACTGCTACCTGTGGTTTTTTGAAAACGGCCTGCCCGGTTACGCCTGGTATGTTCCGAAAGGCAATGGATACCTGAACCTGGGGATCGGCGGAAAATGGGCATCCATGAAAAAAAGAGGAGAAAACATCAAAACCCACTGGAACCGGTTCATCGAAAAGCTTCTGACAGAATCCCTGATCCCGGATCAAACGCTTCACCCCCGCGGATATGCGTATTACCTGCGCGGCCGGGATAAAAACGTAAGACACCGGAACGCATTTCTGGTGGGGGACGCCGCGGGCCTGGCGACCCTGGACATGGGCGAAGGGATCGGACCGGCCGTCGCAAGCGGTCTGCGGGCCGCTGAAGCCATCATTTTCAACAAGCCCTACACCTTATCAGGGATTTCCCGCTACAGCCTTTTAAACATTCTGATGCCGTGGATGCCGTTTTAAACGATACCGGCGGCCTCATAAAAAGCTGACCTGATGCACCGGCGCATGCCGAAGGATCAGCGCCTTGATGCCTTCCCGGGCTTTTAGGTCGGAAACCGGCGCGACCAGCGAAACAGGCTGCCCATGAGGATCGGTTTTAAACCGCCATCTTTGAACAAACCCCGGAACCAGAGCGTATAAACACCCCCCGGCCCCGCAGCAGGTGGTGTCAAAAATGCCGGCCCCCAGCAGGCAGAGGATCTCCCGGTCTTCAAAAGGCAGCCGGAATTCCTTAAAGAAGGTATAATTCCCTCCGATGGCGACCACCGGCTGGTCCAACTCGGGGTGCGTAAACTCCCGGCTCTGAACATTCATGGATTCAACACCCGTCACCCTTATCCGCGCATGCCTTGAATTGCCTTGACAAAAATTTTTTTAGTTATTAATAAATTTTTTCTTACACGGCAAGAAAATAAGGTGAGGGGTTGTGGCCAATCAACCTGTTTACAAATAAACACAAAAAGGAGAGTAGAATCATGTCAAACTTAATTCCACCCCATGGCGGCAAGGGACTGACCTGCTGCCTGCTTGAAGGCGCCCAACTTGAAGCGGAAAAGAAAAAGGCGCAAGGCCTTAAAAAGGTGCCGGTTTCTCCGCGGGTCAAGGGAGACCTCATCATGATCGGCATCGGCGGGTTTTCCCCGCTGACCGGATTCATGACCAAGGCCGACTGGAAAAGCGTCTGCGACAACTTTCTTCTGGCGGACGGAACCTTCTGGCCGGTTCCGGTGACCCTTGACGTCTCCAAAGAGGATGCCGGCGCCATCAAGGAAGGCGAGGAAATCGCCCTTGTTGACCCTGCCAACAATGAAATCATGGCCACCATGAAGGTCACCGAAAAATTCGAGATGACCGAGGCGGACAAGCGGTATGAGTGCGAAAAGGTCTTCATGGGCGAAGGCACCGCCACCCCGAAGGAGTTCTGGGAAGTCGCCGAAAAGGACCATCCCGGGGTTCAGATGGTCATGAAGCAGAAGGATATCAACCTGGCCGGGCCGATCAAGGTGTTAAGCGAAGCCGAATATCCGACCAAGTACGCGGGGGTCTACCATCGACCGGAGCAGTCCCGTAAGATATTTGAAGAACGCGGATGGCGCGAGATCGCAGCGCTTCAGCTTCGAAATCCCATGCACCGCTCCCATGAATACCTCTGCAAGATCGCCGTGGAGGTATGCGACGGGGTTTACATTCACTCCCTGGTGGGCAACCTCAAACCCGGGGACATTCCGGCGGAGGTGCGCGTCAAATGCATCGACGCCCTGGTGAAAAACTATTTTGTGGAAAAGAATGTCGTCCAGGGCGGGTATCCGCTGGACATGCGGTATGCCGGCCCCAGGGAAGCCCTTCTGCATGCCACCTTCCGTCAGAACTACGGCTGCTCCCGCATGATCATCGGACGCGACCATGCCGGTGTGGGCGATTTTTATGGAATGTTCGAGGCCCAGACCATCTTTGACAAAATCCCCAAACCGGAAGCGCCGGGCAAGGCCCTGCTCTGCACCCCGCTCAAGATCGACTGGACCTTCTACTGCCACAAATGCGACGGCATGGCTTCCTTAAGAACCTGCCCGCATGCCAAGGAGGACCGGGTGCTTCTTTCAGGGACCATGCTCCGCAAGGGGCTGTCCGAAGGCACGCCGATTCCGGACCACTTCGGCCGCGAAGAGGTGCTTGACATCCTGCGTGAATACTATGCCGGCCTCACCGAAAAGGTTGAAATCAAGCTCCACGGCGCAGCCACCGGCAAAAAAGACTAATCCTTTTCTATTCGGATGCGGGACGCTCGCGTCCCGCATCCCATCTCTCTTTATAATACAGGTTTACACTCCCGCCGCCGACCGTCCCCTTCTAAGCGTTTACCGAACTGTTTGACATGAAGGGCTTGCGCTAGACTTATCGACCAAAATCCGTCTATTCGGAGTTTGAAAGATCGAAGCCGCCTTTCAGGGGGCACGCCTGCCGGTTAGAAAATCTTAAAAATGCGACTCCATCATCCATATAGTTGCATAATTGCGACTATATAACTATAAAAAAACAGCCGATCTTTTACTGATTTTAAAATATAACATTTTGATAATAATATAAATTCGTCTATTTAAAAAATTAGCCTTTTGATTGGCACGGTCATTGCTTTAATAAATAAGCAAGGAGATAAGAGCGCATGAGGATCGGACTGACGGTATGGGGAAACCGGATCTCCCCGGTGTTTGACGCATCACGCACCCTGATGGTTGCGGAGATTGAAGGCAACCGGGTTGTGGGAAAAAATTACATCTCCATGCAGCCGGGGTTTCCCCATCACCAGATCGGAAGACTGATCGAACAGCAGATCGAAACCTTGATCTGCGGGGCGATATCCGAGGTCCCGGCGCATATGGCGGACGCATCCGGAATCCTCCTGATCCCGTTTATCACGGGGAATGTGGAGGATGTCCTGAATGCCTATCTGTCCGGCAGGCTTGGGGCCGCCCCGATGTTTCGCATGCCGGGATTCCGGCGGGGGCAGCACCGACGGCGCAGGGGCAGATTCCGATAAAAAGTCGCATTTAAATCGTACAAGGAGGTGAGAACAATGCCAAGAGGAGACAGAACCGGACCGGCCGGACAGGGCCCCATGACCGGAAGGGGAATGGGCAGATGCGGAAACGGCGGTAATTCAACCCCCAATACCGGTTGGGGACAGGGCCTTGGCCAAAGGATCAGCAACGGGTTCAACAACCTGTTTAACAGACGCTCCCGCGGACAGGGCGGCGGTGCAGGCATGGGCCGCCGCAGCGGACGATGAGCGTCAGAATCAACCCAAACGATTATAAAGTGATCAAAAGGAGGTGAATGAATCATGCCAAGAGGTGATCAAACAGGCCCAGCGGGAATGGGCCCCATGACCGGACGGGCCGCAGGCTACTGCGCCGGTTATTCAACCCCGGGATTTGCCAATCCGGCGTTCGGCGCCGGCATGGGTTTTGGATGGGGACGCGGGCGCGGCTTTGGATGGGGACGCGGGGGCGGTTTCGGCCGGGGACGCGGCATGCGCTGGGGCGCCCCCTATGCCGGATACGGATACGGAGCCCCTTACCCCTATGCCACAACGCCCTATGCGGCGGCCCCTACCCCGCAACAGGAGCTGTCTGCGCTTAAAAGCGAGGCAAAGTTTTTTGAAAATTCCCTAAACGAGATTCAACAGCGGATTGCCGAGCTGAAAGCGGAAAAAGCAGCAAGCAAGGAAAAAAAAGAATAACCGATAAACCCCTTGTTTAAACCGAGGAGGGCCGCCGGAATTGACGGCCCTCCTCAAAGGGGCAGCCCTTCAATATTGAAAAAAATGCAGATCACCATCCTCTATGACAACGACGCATGGGAGCCGCGGCTTGCGGCAGACTGGGGGTTTGCCTGCCGGATTCAAACCGGGGATAAAACCATCCTGTTTGATACCGGCGCAAACGGCCGCATCCTGCTGAGCAATATGCAAAAACTCGGAATCGATCCGCGCGAGATCGATGAGGTGTTCATTTCCCACGACCACTGGGACCACGCCGGCGGGTTGGCGGATTTTCTCAAGCAAAACCCGGTCCGGGTGTATGTGCCCAGCCGGTTTTCCGGGTCTTACCCGGGGATTGACCTGGTTTTTCTCGATGCGCCGGCACAAATCCACGACAACCTCTATTCCACCGGCACCTTAAGCAACATCGAGCAATCCCTTGTGATCCAGCAGAAAAACAGCCTTGTGGTGGTGGCGGGGTGCTCGCATCCGGGGGTGGGAGAGATCCTCAAGGCGGCCTCGGCCTTCGGAAGGGTGACCGCCCTGATCGGCGGGCTTCATGGTTTTCGCGAATTTCACCTGCTTAAAGACCTTCACCTGGTCTGCGCCACCCACTGCACCCAGTACAAGGATGAGATACTTGCTCGATCCCCCGCCATATCCATAGAGGGCGGCGCGGGAAGGGTGATCACGATCGAATAAAGCCCTTATCCCTTCTTAGGCCGGCTACCCCTTCTCCAGGGTGATAATGATATCGGCTACGGTGGCGCCCTTTCCCGCCTCGTGAACAAACAAGGGATTGATATCCATTTCCTTGATCTGGGGATGGTTGCTCACCATCTGCGAGAGCCCCACCAGCAGCTTTTCCAGGGTTTCAAGGTCGGCTGCGGGTTTTCCGCGAAAACCGGTGAGCACCTCATACCCCTTGATGCTTTTGATCATGCGCCGGGCGTTATTCCGTCCGATGGGCGCCAGCCTGAAGGTGACGTTCTTAAACAGCTCCACATAAATCCCCCCGATCCCGAACATGATCAGATGGCCGAACCCTGAATGCTTGTGCACACCCAGGATCACCTCCTGGCCGGGCGGCACCATCTTCTGAACAAGCACCCCATCGATGTGGGCATCCGGCTTAAACCGTTTAGCATTCTCCATAAGGGCCGCGTACGCGGTCTCCACGGCCTTCGGTGTTTTAAGATCCACCATCACCCCGCCGGCATCGGACTTGTGCAGGATCTGCTGGGAAACAATCTTCATCGCCACCGGCAGCCCGATCTTTTCGGCAAAACCAGCGGCCTGCTTTGCCGAGGCCGCAAGCCGCATGGGAGGGGTTTTAAACCCATAACATTCCAGCAGTTCATGCCCGTCATCTTCCCCCAGGACGGTCTTTCCTCGAGCCAGGCATTCATCAACGATTTCATACGCCCGCTTGGTGTCAAACTTCAGATCATACTCCGGAAGGATCTTGCGCTCCAGCCAGAGCGCGGCCTCATGCAGCTTGCCCAGGGCACGGGCCGCGTTTTCGGGAAACAGGTAAACCGGCACGTGATTTTCCTGAAGGTGCTTGACCCCGGCCGACACATCCACCACCCCCATGAAGCTGCAAACAATGGGTTTTGTGCTGGTCTTATAGATATTGACGATGGCCTCGGCCGTGCCGATGGCATCGGTCATGGACTGCGGGGTCAGAATCATCAGAACACCGTCCACCCCCTTGTCTTGAATCACGGCTTCCAGGGCCTGCTCATACCGCTCACTGGTGGCATCCCCGATGACATCCACCGGGTTCTTAAAATTCGCGGTGGGCGGCAGGACCCGGTGAAGGGCCTCATCCGTTTCCCTGCTGAACCGCGCCAGCCGCAGACCTGAAATCTCGGTCATGTCGGTGGCGATGATCCCGGGTCCGCCCGCATTGGTGATAATGGCGACCCGGTTTCCGACAGGTATCCGCTGGGAGGAGAAGGCCATGGCAAAATCAAACAGATCGTTTACCGTATCCACACGGATAATGCCGCACTGATTGAAAATCGCGTTATACACCGCCTCTGAACCGGCCAGCGCGCCGGTATGGGATGCGGCCGCAGCGGCCCCGGCGACGGTCTTGCCCGATTTGATCACAAGAATGGGGGTGGGCTTTTCACCGGAGGTGATCTGCTTCACCTCATCAATAAAGCTCGGGCTGTACCGCAGTTCCTCCATGTAGATCATGATCACGTCGGTTTCCGGGTCCCTGTGGTAATAGCGCAGCAGGTCCAGTTCATCCACGTCCGCCTTGTTCCCGATGGAGATGAACTTGGAAAACCCGAACCCGCGGTCCGCGGCGAAATCCAAAACCGCCGTGCATAAGGCGCCGCTCTGGGAAATAAAGGAAATGTTGCCCGCCAGCGGCATGCGCGTGGAAAAACTGGCGTTTAAGCGAACCCCGGCGCCGGGATTGATCACCCCCAGGCAGTTGGGACCCACCAGCCGAATCCCGGCCTTCCGGCATTTTTCGGCAATCTGCTCCTCAATGCGCGCCCCTTCGCCGCCCACCTCCTTAAACCCCGCGGACACGATGACCACCCCCCGGACCCCTTTCTGAATGCAGTCATCAGCGGTCTGAAGGGCCGCTTTAGGGGGCAGAATAATCATGGCCAGGTCCACAGGGTCCGGTATATCCAGAACCGTCGAATAGCACCGGACACTTAAAATGGAACGGGCTGTCGGGTTGACCGGATAGAGCGTTCCCTTATAGCCGCCTCGAAGGATGTTCGCAAAAATGTCGTGCCCCACCTTGCCGGGGGTGGTGGAGGCCCCGATCACGGCCACGGACTCCGGCGAAAAAATGGCATCCAGTTTATCCATCGTTATCCTCTCCTTCTCCCTTGTCGGGGTCTATTCGATTGCGCTCTGATTTGATGTCGATAATCATCTGATACACCGTGTTTTTGGGCACCCCCAGGGTCTTTGAAAGCTCCCGGGCCAGTCCGGCCGCACCGCCGGTCTGGGTTTCCAGAGCTTCAAGAATCCGCTTTTTCAACCCATTCGCATCCGGAAGCGCATCCTTCGCCGCCCCTGACACCAGCAGGGTGATCTCCCCCCGGATCGGCTGCCCGCCCTCTGTTTCAGTAATCAGTTTGGAGAGCCGCCCCCATAACATCGTCTCATGGGTTTTGGTCATTTCCCGGGCCAGCACGCTGTTTCGATCCCCCAGGATCTGCTTGGCCTCGGTCATCAAATCCAGGATCCGTTTCGAAGACTCATAGAACACCAGGGTGGCGGACTCCCTTGCGAGCTGTTTTAAACGCTCCCGGCGTCTGGAGGATCTGGGGGGTAAAAAACCGACAAATAGAAAGGCATCGGACGGCAGCCCGGAAACGGAAAGCGCGGCGACCGCCGCCGACGCGCCGGGTATCGGCACAACGCGAATGCCCCCGTCAATGGCCGCCCTTAACACACGATACCCCGGATCGGACACGGTCGGGGTTCCGGCGTCGCTGACCAGAGCCACGGACAACCCCGATTGCAGTTTCCGCACAATAAGCCCCGCGCGCGCAGCCTCATTGTGTTCATGGCATGAAATCAGGCGGGTCCGAATTTGATACCGGTCGAGAAGCTTCCGTGTATGCCGGGTGTCTTCGGCGGCAATGATATTCACGGTCTTTAAAGTATCCAGGGCCCGCAGGGTAATGTCCGCCATGTTGCCGATGGGGGTGGCCACCACATACAGGGTGCCGAAGGCGCCCCGGCCGGCAATATCGTCAACCGGCGAGTTCAAAGGCATTTTTGATAACCTCGACGCTGGTTTTTCGGTCCTCGGAGCGGATGGCGACCACATCAAACCGCGCCTTTACATTATGCTGGCAGGTTTGCTTGAGGTAATACAGGGCGTTTCTCGAAATCCGTCTTTGCTTGGCCGGCGTGACGGCCTGCTTCGGACTGCCGAATACGGATGAGGCCCTGGATTTCACCTCCACAAAGACAAGGGTATCCTTGTCCTTTGCGATGATATCGATCTCGCCCAGACGGGTGCGGTAGTTTTGGGCAAGGATACGGTACCCCATTTTCTTCAACTGACGCACCGCAACCGCTTCCCCGTACTTTCCGAACCTCTGTTTGCGGTTTAGCATAAGCGTTGTTTAAAACCATTGAAGGGGGCAAACAAATCACCGGGGTCGCTACCCGCACACCCCCTTGAAACTCTGCCGGTGAATCGGACAGGTTCCGAACCGCCGGATCGCCTCCCGGTGCGCCTTTGTGGGATACCCCTTGTTTTTGGCAAACTCGAACTCCGGGTATTCATCGGCGTATACCTTCATGAGCCTGTCCCGGGTCACCTTGGCGACAATGGAAGCGGCTGCAATGGAGATGCTTAGGGCATCGCCCTTGGGGATCGGCTTCTGGGGAAGCGTCAACGGGACCGGAAACAGACCATCGACCAGCAGAAAATCGGGCATGGGGTGAAGGTGGGTCACGGAGATCGCCATGGACATCAGGGCGGCCTGAAGGATATTAATCCGGTCGATTTCCACCGGGTCCACAATCCCCACGCCCACGGCAACGGCGTGGCGATAAATCTCATGATAGAGGGTTTCGCGTTTTCCGGGAGCCAGCTGCTTGGAGTCGTTTATGCCGGAAACCGGCATGGATTCGGGAAGGATGACCGCGGCGGACACCACCGGCCCGGCAAGCGGTCCCCTGCCCGCTTCGTCGACCCCGGCGATGCATGAAAAACCGTTCTTTCGGGCTGTTTTTTCAAACGCCCACATTTCACGTTCCATGCTCAACCTGATCCGCAGCCGGATCCACGGGGGCGAACAAAAGGATCGGCAGACCGCCTGGTTGTATCCATCCGCTTCGCCGCTCTAAGACCGGCGAAGCTCTTTAATCCTCGCCTTTTTCCCGCTTAAATTCCGCAGGTAATAAATTTTTGAGCGGCGCACCCGGCCGTGGGAGACCACCTCGATCCGGTCGATGCTGGGGGAGTGCAGCGGAAAAACCCGCTCCACGCCGACCCCGTAAGACACCTTGCGGACGGTAAACGCGGCGTTGGTCGTGCCCCGGCGCCTGCTGATCACCACCCCCTGAAAAATCTGAATCCGCTCCTTTTCGCCTTCCCGAATGCGAACATGCACCTTCACCGTATCCCCCGGGAAAAACTCCGGGTAATCCAGCCGCAGATGCTCCTTTTCCAACTGTTTGATCTTTTCCATGTCACCCTCGAACCTAAGTTTTTATCAAAACGCACCAGCCCATGCGCCCTGATGTTGTTTCGCTTCAGGGATGTTCCCCCAGCACCCGATCCAGTATAATCGACGCGGCGGACCTCACCGACAGGTGATTGTATGCAAAACCGCCCCTGATCGGTTCCAGAACGAAATCCGCCGCATTTATAAACGCCTCCGTCAACCCCCAGGCGGTGCCGAACACCAGCAGATAGACGCACCGGTTTTCCGCCAGAAGCCGTCGAAAATCTTCAAAACGCAAGGCCTCCCCCCTTCTCGCGGCGCAGGTGGCGACCACCCGAACCCCGCAGGGGTGAAGTCCCTTGATTTCATCAACCGCGCCGGCCAGGCTGTCCCTGACCCTGACCAAATCCAGTGCGGCTTTACGCGCGGGGTTGTATGCCCCCCCGTAACCCTCGGTCCAGTGGGCAACGATTTTTTCAACAAGCGCCTGCTGATCCGCAAGCGGGGTGATCACGTAAAACCCTTTGACGCCGTAAGTCTTGGCCGCCCTTGCGATGTCATGCAGGTCAAGGTTGGTCACCGCCGAAGCGATGGTTTCACCCCTCTTGTTCTTCACCGGATGGTGCACCAGAGCCAGGTACAGATCGGCCCGAAATAACCCGTTCAATATAACCGCACCACCTTCTCAGGATCTCTTTTTCCCTGAGGCTGAAGTCTTTGTCCGCCAGCAGGTCGGGCCGCTTCACCAAAGTCCGGATCAGTGAGGATTCAAGCCGCCAATCCTCAATCGCCTGGTGGTTTCCGGACAGCAGCACGTCGGGCACGCCCTCCCCTTCAAATACCGGAGGCCTTGTAAACTGGGCATGCTCCAGCACGGCGTCCGTAAACGAATCCTTTTGCGCGGAATCCGCTCCCCCCAGCACCCCCGGAAGCAGCCGGGAAACCGCATCAATAACCACCATGGCCGCGGGTTCGCCGCCGGTCAGCACATAATCCCCGATGGAAACCTCGTCGTCGATACAGCGGTAAACCCGCTCATCCACCCCCTCATACCGGCCGCACACCAAAATGAGCCCGCTACGCCGGGACAGGTCTTGGGCCACCGCCTGGGTAAACCGCCTTCCCTGAGGCGACAGCAGGATCACGGACGCGCCGGGCATTCGTCTTTTCGCCTCGGCTACAGCGCCTGTAAGCGGCTCCGGCTTCATCACCATTCCGGCGCCGCCGCCGTAAGGCCTGTCGTCTGTGGTCCGATGCCGGCCTTTCGCAAACTCCCGAATATCGATGGGAGCGACCGTAATCCGTTCCGCCGCCATGGCTCGGCGGATCATCCCGTGTTCCAGAAAGGAATCAAATATTTTCGGGAAAATCGTCAGTATGATAAAATCCATCGCGCCCGCGCCCCTTACAACCCCTCGGGCAGGTCCACCGTCATCCGCTTTTGATCCAAATCGATCCGCCTGACGATCGATTCAATCGCCGGTATCAGGGTTTCCCTTTCGCCGTGCCGGACCACAAACACATCGTTTGCCCCGGTGGCGAAAACATGCGCGATTTTCCCGATATAGGCGTCATCCGCCGCATACACATCGATCCCGATAAGATCGCACCAGTACCAGCTGCCCTCCTCGGGATCCGGAAGCGCAGTGCGCTCCATAAAAAGCTCGGCGTCGACCAGCGCCTCCGCCGTGCTGCGATCATCAACCCCTTCAAAAAAAATGCGATACAGGTTCTTATGGGGCTGCAGACCGGTCACCGTGCAGACCCGCATTGTGCCATCGCGCTGCCGAACCTGAATTCGCTTGCCGGAATCAAACAGCCCGACCGCTTCCGAAAAGGAATAAAGCTTAAGGCACCCCTTCGCCCCGTGAACCCCCACGATCCTGCCGATGTGAAGGAGGGGGTCTTTATCCGCCAAAGTCAATCTTCCACGATTTCAAGGACCGTCCGCTTTCTGATCTTTGCGGATGCCGCACCCAGAAGCGTCCGCATCGCCCGAGCGGTTCTTCCCTGTTTACCGATCACCTTTCCCAGGTCCTCCTTGGCGACTTTCAGCTCCAGTACCGAGGTCTGGTCACCCTCCACCTCGGTAACCTTTACCTCATCCGGATTGTCAACAAGTGCCTTTGCGATATGCGTGATCAGTTCTTTCATGGTCCGTCTCCTTTAATGGCCGCTTGGGAATTGGGATTGAAAGGCAAAAACACTAAGCAGGACTTGAATCCATTTTTTCCTTCTTTAAAAGGCTGTTCACCGTATCCGAGGGGGTTGCGCCCTTGGCCAGCCAGTATTCGACCCTCTCCTTTTTCAGATTGACCCCAGACGGCTCTGCCATCGGGTCGTAGGTGCCCAGGTTTTCCAGAAATCTTCCGTCACGCGGATACCGGCTGTCCGCCGCCACGATCCGGTAAAACGGTCTCTTTTTCGCGCCGTATCTGGCTAATCTGATTTTTACCGCCATACTGTTTTAAACTCCTTTAAAAAGGCATCATTCCGCGGCCCATTCCGCGCATTAAGCCGCCCTTGTTGATCTTTTTGATCATTTTGAGCACTTGTGAATAGTTTTTCAATAACTGATTGATATCCTGTACACTGGTTCCGCTTCCTTTTGCAATCCTTTTTCTTCTGCTGCCGTTGATCATTTGATGGCTCCGTCGCTCCATCGGGGTCATGGAATTGATGATCGCCTCGATCTTGACCAGCTCGCGATCATCCACCTGAAGCCCGCTCAAATGCTTGCTTTTGCTGACCCCTGGAATCAGCTTGATCAGATCGTTTAAGGATCCCATTTTTCTGACCTGGGCCATCTGATCCCGAAAGTCCGCCAGGGTAAACTCGTTTTTTCTCAGCTTTTTTTCAAGCGCCGCGGCTTTTTTTTCATCCACCACGGCCTGGGCCTTCTCGATGAAGGAAAGCATGTCCCCCATCCCCAGAATCCGGGAGGCCATTCGGTCCGGGTGGAACAGCTCCATCTCGCCGAGCCTTTCACCCACCCCGATAAACTTGATCGGTTTGCCGGTAACGGCCTTGATCGACAGCGCGGCCCCGCCGCGGGCGTCCCCGTCCATCTTGGAAAGAACCACCCCG
>CAZFWD010000298.1:0-4742 GCA_964522535.1 uncultured Desulfonema sp. | reverse complement strand
GGCGGGGAAAGAACATGCCCAGAATGATGGCATCCAGAAACGAGACATGGTTGGACATTAAAATCGCCGAACCTTTTTTGGGAATGTTTTCTGCGCCCTCGATGCGGACCGTAAAGATCAGCCGGACGATCAGCCGGACAAGCAGGCGAAGGATCTTAAATAACAGGCTGGAATCTTTTCGAAACCATCTGCGAACCGGCAATCGATAAACCCGGGGGCCGGAGGATGATCGGGACACCGGCCGGGTCTTTTCCGCAAACCGGATTCTGGGACAAAATTCAATAATTTTTCTGGGCGTATGGTATTGGGAAACGGCCTTTTGAATGCAGTCCTCCCATTTTTTACCCGACTCCTCCAGAAAATCAAAGAAAAGAGGGCCATATACCCTGCTGACCACAATCAGGGTGTGGGATTCGATGGTGAGGGAGGTAATCGAATCAAACCCGATTTTCAGCTCCTCCTTTGATCCGGAAAACACCAGGCTTTTTTCAAAAAGAGTCAGTTGCCCCTCGTCTATCGGCCTTCGAAGGTAGTGGGTGGCGATCATTCCCAAAAACCCCTTGTACAGACCGTCGGCGGCCTCCTCGGAAAGGCGGATTTTACCGCTTTGCAGGATGACGCTTTTATCGTTTGCCGGAAGCGGAAAAGACAAGACCTTTCCGTACCAGAATGGAATACCTTCTTTTCGGCCGTTAACAGAGACCTCTGCCCGCGAATGAATCTCAAGGGTTACGCCGCAGTGGATGCATCCCCCATCCGCAAGCCAGTCAAACCCGCCGCAAACCGGACACCGGTAAATCAGGTCCGAAATCATTCCCCCTCCTTGTCTACATTCGTCCTCCGCTCCACCTGAGCTTTTCTTTCAGGATATCAAAATAGTTCTGCCCCGGCAGGGTGATCATGTTGAGCGGATGCGGGCTTTTGGTGATGAACACCGTATCCTGATGATCAAGCTTCAGCCCGACCTGGCCGTCAAAGGTGATCATCAAATCCGACCCTCTGCCCCCCAGCCTGATCTTTATGCTCACGGTATCCGGTATGATCATGCATCGGTTGGTCAGGGTAAAGGGGCAGATGGGGGTGATGATGATCCCCTGAACCTCCGGATGGATGATGGGGCCGCCGGCGGCCAGGGAATACGCCGTGGACCCGGTGGGGGAGGCGACGATCAGCCCGTCGCTTTTGTAGGTGGTCAGGTAGTGATCGTTGATATAGGTTTCGATGTTAGCCAGCCGGGCCAGGGCGCCCTTGTTGATCACCACGTCGTTTAAAACGGTTTCTTCAGCGATCGCCTTTCCGTCTCGAATGATTTGAACCAGAAGACGCGTGCGGGCTTCAGTGGCAAAACCGCCTGCTAGGATATACGACGCTGCTGAAAAAAGGTCCTCCTCTGTGGTTTTGGCCAGAAACCCGATCTCTCCGAACTTCACGCCGATCAAGGGGATGGGATGCGCCCCGATCCAGCGGGACGCGCTTAAAAATGTTCCGTCACCGCCCAGAACAAACACGCAGAACAGATCCGGCGGGGCCGTCCCTTCAGCGTTATTGTTTTGATCTTTGCTGTTTTCGGGTAAATACGCCTGCTTGCGGATTACGTCGATGTTTTGGGAAAAAAGCCATGCTTCAAACGCATCCGCCTTCTTCTGGGCCTCTTTCTCCTGTTTGATATACAGAGCGATACGTTTCACGGTGAAAAAACCCTTTCAGCCCACGTTGCACGCCTCATAGCCGGGTCTAAATGTAAACATCGGCTAAAACATTAACGGGTTCATTCCTGATCGGCAAGCACTTTTCTGTTGATGCGGCGCTTTTCCGATGATAGTATACTATATACGTTCCGGCTGAATTATGCCATTTATTCCTGATGATTTCTCAAAAAAGCCGATTTCATCAAAACGCCGCATCCGTTTCGCCAGTAGAGATCGGGACCAGGATAGGTATTATTTTTTCTTGACATTTCAGCCGGGTTAAGAGAGAATCAAGAGGTCAATGAACATCCATCAGCCGAACGGCTTTAAGGGATTTAACGGAGCCCGTCATGAACAATAAAAATTGGGTATGTATGATTTTTGCGGCCGCGGTCATTGCGGCATGCCTTCCGGAAACCGGGTGGTGCCAGCTCAAACATTTGGAGGATGGGGAACTTTCGGGGATCTACGCCGAGGGGTTTTGCGACTTTCAGATCAACAGCCTGGGTGGAACCACCAGCGAGGCGGTCGCCCGGTTTCAGATCAACACCTATCAGTACACCGAAATCGAGTCTCTGAAACTCGGATGGCATGACGAGTACGATTATAAGGACCCCAATCCCGGCTTTGGATGGGATCAGGACTGGACCGATGTCACTATCGGATCGGACTACACGGATCCCAGCACGGATTTTTACACGGAGGGGATTTTTTTCAAGGCGGAGTTCGAAAACATCGACACCCCTGCGACCCGGCAGCTCAAATCCATCACCTTCGGGGCGGATTACGTGCGCGGGGAGATCAGCGCGGATTTTAACAGCTTTTCCGGAACCATTGACGATTCCAACGACAACACCCCGGAGTACAACGGGCACCGCCTGAACCTGGGGACAAAAACGATCACCGCCGACCCCACGAGCTCGGGGACCGGCTCCGAATTTTCCATATCATTTTCCATCGATGGTTATGACAAGGGCTACTGGGTGAATTTCACCAAGGCCACCGTCACCCCATAACCATCAGGTTTAATCGTGATCCATCCGCCGGAAAGCGCAAGCCGTGTTTTCCGGCTTTTTTTTGGTGCGGGGGTTTATCTTTTAACATGCTACGGGCAAAGGGAGACTGAAATGGACAGGGAAAAACTTATCAACATGCTCAACCGCGACCTGGCCGATGAACATGCGGCCATCCTTCGGTATCTGATTCACAGCTACCTTGAAGGCGAAGACTCGCCCCTGGGCGCCGGACTCCTGTCCCACGCAAGGGAAGAGATGTGGCATATGCACTGGCTGGGCATGATCATCGGCAGACTGGGGGGCGAGCCTGACATGACGCCGGCGCCATACCCCTATGACCCGACAAACCGGAAAACCATCTTTAAATCCTACGTGGCCTATGAAGAAAACCTGATTCCCCATTATCTCAAGGAGGCGGACGCGGTGGATGATCCGCATATCAAGCGGGTGCTTCAGCGGGAGGCCTGGGAGTCGGAGATTCACGCGAAAAAATTTCAGCGCACCCATGATAAGCTGAAACCCGGGGAGGCCCAAGGGCTTCCGGGCGAAGAAAATGAGCTTCCGGAACGGTTGGTTGAGGCGATTCAGCAAATCGTCTCGGCCAAATACGCCCAGGTGCTGCAAAGCATTCGGGACGCCTGGGTGTTCCAGGAAAACGGGTTGAAAGGATGGGGGATCATGGATTTTTCCATGACCCGCATGAAACAGCTGGCCCACGTTTCCGAAGAGGTGGCGGAAAACGGCATTCCTCCGCGACTGACCGGAACGGTAACCCCTGTTTCTGTCCTCGGCGATGCTTTAAGCCATGCCCTGGAAAACCTGAAATCCTCCCGGGAGGCGCACCTTCGGCTGATCGCCGATGCAGAGGCAAAGAAGCATGCCGGGCTGCTCATCAACCTGGACCTTTCCATCAAGCAGGAAGGCTTTGAAGCCGAGGAGATCAAAGACTGGCTGAAATAAATCGTTTAACCGTTAAACATAGAGAAGGAGAATCATTGTTATGGCGCAGCAGATTGCGGATCGTAGGGATGTGGATTTTGTGTTGCACGAGCAGCTTTGCGTGGAAAAACTGGCCGAGTATGAACGGTTTGCCGAGTTTAACAAAAAAACCGTGGATATGATCGTATCCGAAGCCCGGAACCTGGCGATCAAAGAGATCCTGCCCACCCAGAAGATCAGCGACGGCGGGTGCCGGTTTGCCAACGGAACGGTCAATGTCCCCGAGGAATACCACCGGGTGTTTCAGCTCTACAAGGAAGGGGAATGGCTGGCCATGATCGACGACCCGCAATGGGGCGGCCAGGGCATGCCGAAAACCGTATCCCTTGCCGCAAACGAATATTTCTACGGGGCCAACCCGGCGTTTATGCTCTACCACGGGCTGACCCACGGCGCCGCCAAGATGATCGAAACCTTGGGCACGGATAAACAGAAACAGCTCTATCTGAAACAGCTCTATTCCGGAAAATGGGCCGGCACCATGCTGCTCACCGAGGCCAACGCGGGATCGGACGTGGGGGCGCTGGAATCCTCGGCCAAAAAAAATTCAGACGGCAGCTACAGCATCACCGGAACCAAGATTTTTATCTCCGGCGGCGAGCACGACCTGGCGGAAAATATCGTCCATCCCGTGCTGGCCCGAATCGAGGGGGCGCCTTCCGGAACTAGAGGGATCTCCCTTTTTTTGGTGTCCAAGTACCGGGTCAATGACGACGGCAGCCTGGGGGAATTCAATGATGTGGTCTGCACCGGGATTGAAGAAAAAATGGGGCTTCACGGCAACAGTACCTGCACCCTCACCCTCGGCGGAAAGGGAAACTGCATCGGCACCCTGATGGGCGAGGAAAACAAAGGGATGCGGGCGATGTTTCTCATGATGAACGAGGCCCGGCAGCTGGTGGGGCTGCAGGGGTTTGCCACGGCTTCGGCGTCTTACAGTTATGCCTTAAACTACGCCAGGGAGCGGGTTCAGGGAAAACATCTTACTGCGGGCAAGGACCCGGATTCCCCCTCGGTGACGATCATCGCCCACCCCGAT
>CAZFWD010000297.1:0-4338 GCA_964522535.1 uncultured Desulfonema sp. | reverse complement strand
GACGCCGCCCTGGACATGTATCGAAAAGCTCTTCACCTCCAGCCGGAAAATCCCGGCATCCTGCTGCTCATGGCCCAGTTCTTCCTGAGATACAACCGGATCGACGAGGCCCAAGCCCGGCTTGAAAAAATACTTGATCAAAACCCCGGCCTTTTAGCAGCGCAGATGCTTAAGGCCGAGGCCCTGATCGCCGGCGGAAAAACCCAGGCGGCCGTCTCCTACCTGTCGGAACGGATTGCTGAAAACCCCGAAAGCGATCCGCTGTTTTATCTCAAGGGCATCGCCCATCTGAAAAACGACGAAACAGACCGGGCGAGAATCGAGTTTGCCAAGGTTTCGCAAAAGGCCCCGGAGTTTTCCGGAGCGCAGCTGATGCTTGCCGGCATCTTCCTTCAGGAAGGGGGATTTAATCGGGCCATGGAGGCCGTGGACGCGGTGCTTGAAGTCTCCCCCCAAAACCCCGCCGCAACCCTGCTCAAGGGCAGGATCTACCTGCTGGAAAACCGCCTTGAGGAAGCCAAGGCCTGCTTTGAGGCCCTGCTTGCGCTGTCCCCGCAAAGCCCCGAGGGACAGTTTTATCTGGGGCTGACCGCCCAGCAGCGAAAGCAATACGAGAAAGCCGCAAACCACTTTGAAGCCGCCCTTTCCCAAAGCCCCGAGGACATGAACATTTTTATCAGCCTGATCTCGGCGCTGCTTAAAGACAACCGAGTCGACGCGGCCATCGCCCAATGCGAGGCGCGGCTTAAGGCATCCGGCGACAACCCCAGGGCCCAGGCGATTGTGCATGATTTAAAAGGAAGGCTTTACCTGGCGAAAAACGATACCAGCCAGGCTGAAACCTCCTTTAAGGCGGCCATCCTCGCCAATCCGAATCACTTGCCTCCCTACGCCTCCCTGGCCGGTTTATATTTTTCAAAAGATCAGGCCGATGCCGCCATCGCCCGTTACCAATCCGCCATCGAACAGGAAGGCGGACAGGAGATGCCCCATCTGATGCTGGGGATCCTCTTTGCCATCAAAAAACAAGGGGAGCTTGCCGAGTTTCACTATAGGCAGGCGCTGTCCATCAACCCCGAGTTTGCGCCCGCGGCAAACAACCTGGCCTATCTTCTGGCGGAAAAGGGAAAGGACTTAAACGAAGCCCTTCGGCTGATCGAAAAAGCCGGACAGATCCTGCCGGATGATCCGAGGGTATGGGATACACTGGGATGGGTGTATGTTCAAATGGGGTTTTATGACCAGGCCATTCGCGCGTTTACCAAAAGCATGGCGTCTTTGCCCGAAAACCCCACCTTTCACTACCACCTGGGGGTCGCCTATCATAAAAAGGGAGCAAAAGCACAGGCCGCAGCCTCCCTTAAACGAGCCCTGGAGCTGAGCAGCGCGTTTTCGGAAGCGGATCAGGCCCGGAAAATCCTTTCAGACATACAGGAAAAAAACCGGTAAATGACCACCGATGAAATATTTTTCATTTAAGATACTGATCCTGTTTATTCTTCTCCCCCCGCTGCTGTACACGGGCACGGTAAACCTTCTGGAGGCCGGGCTGGCGCACCGGTACTACCGGCAGGTGAAAAACGTCTACCTCTCAGAAATTGTCAACATCTTAAGCGGGCTGACCCCTGTCAAGGAGGAAATCGCCGATTCCATTCAAACACTGCTTACCAAAAACCTGTTTGTCCGGCTGGGGGGCCGGCTGGAAATCACCGTCACCAACCCGCAGGGAAGCATCCTTTATCCCGCGACCCGTCTGAACAGGGAAACCGGCCCGGGGGCCATCAACCCCTTAAAGCTGGCCGAAGACAACTTCAAGGCGTTGAGCAAAGGGCTTGAGGTTCGAGTGGAAACCGAAATCAGGCCGTTTTCTCTCCTTGCGGTGCTTATTCTTTCTTTTTACATTTTAAGCTTTCTGGGGGCGCTGTATCTTTACTACCGAAGGGTAAACAAACGAATCGAGCGGGAATACCGCGATAAAACCGCAGAGCTTGACCGCCTGCGCATTTTAGAACAGGAGCGCGAGGCACAGATCCGTTTCCTGTCGGAAAAAAGGGCGTCGCTGCTATCGGATTACCAGAAGCTCAAACAAGACCTCACGACGGAAAAAAACCTGGCCAAAAAAACAGAGGACCAGCTTTTTGATGAAATCGAAGCCCTTGAAGCCCGGTTAAACGAAAACCTCGCTCAGCAGCAGCAGCAGCACGAGGAGACTGAACGCCTCCATGAAAAAATTCAAGACCTGGAAAAAAACCGTGAAAACCTGGCCCGGCAGAAAAAAAAGGCAAGCGACAGGCTGGAAAAACGGTTTCGCGCCCTTTACAAAAACATCGATATAACCCTTCGAGCGATTGAAGGGATAGATGAACTGACCGAGGAGATGGGGCTCAAGGCCGAAGAGGTGATTCACCGGTTAAACGATGACCCGGAGACAGTGCCTGTCAAGCGAAAGGTCTTCAGCAAGGGCGGAAAAGTGACTGCGTTTGAGGTGACCTTCGCTTATAACGGACGGCTTTACTACCGCAGGTCAGGGCAGAATCGGATCGAAATCCTCACCGTAGGAACCAAAAACACCCAAACAAAGGATATGACCTATATTCAAAACCTTTAGTCCGCCGGCTCTTTATACCCGCAGTCCTTGTTGAGACAGGCATAAATTTTTCCGTCCTTCTTGGTCTGTTTTTCCACCATAAAGGCGGCCCCGCATTTGGGGCAGGGCTTTGGCACCGGCCGGTCCCAGGTGGCAAAATTACACTGGGGAAAGTTGCTGCACCCATAAAAAACCTTGCCCCTTTTGGAAACCCGCTCCACCAGCTCGCCGGTACACCCCTCCTGCGGGCAGGGCATGCCGATGGGTTTTGCGCTTGAAGATGAGGCCAGGGAGCGGGTGTTTTTGCATTCCGGATACCCGGAGCAGGCCAGAAAATCCCCGAATTTTCCATGCTTGACCTGCATGGGCCTTCCGCACTTTTCGCAGACCTCCCCCTCTGCCGCCTCCTGGGCCGGCTCCACCGGAAAAATGGCGCCCTTTTCATCCCGCTCGTAATCCCGGGAATAGCTGCATTCCGGATACCCGGAGCAGGCCAGAAACGGCCCGTTCTTTCCCACCCGAATATGCAGCTTTTTATGGCAGACGGGACAGTTCAGATCCGTGGGCACCCCCACCCCCTTGATGCTCAGCATGTTTTTGGAAGCCGAATCCAGGCTTTTTTCAAAGGTCTCATAAAACCGGGAGAGGATCTGTTGAGCGTCGGCCTCGGCGGATTCCACCCGGTCCAGGTCGGTCTCCATGCGGGCCGTAAAATCCACGCTTAAGACCTCGGGAAAGCTCTCCACCAGAAGGTCGCTTACGATCAGGCCCAGCTCGCTGGGCCGAAAAACCCCCTTGACCAGGCCCACATACCCCTTGTCCCGAATGGTGGACAGGATCGCGGCATAGGTGCTGGGCCGGCCGATGCCGTTCTCCTCCAGGGCCTTGACCAGGGTGGCCTCGGTATACCGGGGGGGCGGCAGGGTAAAGTGCTGGCCGGGCTCAAGCGCAATCAGCAAAAGGGTTTCCCCTTGGGAAAGCTTGGGCAGGACCGGTTTTTCCCCATTGGGTTTGCCGGCGTCATCGGCCGGAAGATAGAGCGCCATAAACCCTGAAAATTTAATGGTGGACCCGGAAACGGAAAACAGGTAATCGCCTGCTTTTATGAGAATCGTGTTCTGGTTGATCTGAGCCTGGGCCATCTGGGAGGCTACAAACCGCTGCCAGATCAGGCGGTAGAGGGCAAGCTGATCTTTGCTCAGGTGGGGGGCCAGCTTTTCCGGGGTGTAGAACACCGAGGTGGGCCGAATGGCCTCATGGGCGTCCTGGACCCGGTTTTTGTTTTTAAAAAACCGCGGTTTTTCAAGGGCGTAGTCCGCTCCAAAGGTTTTGCGGATCAGACCCAGCGCCTCACAGGCGGCCTCCTCGGCGATCCGGGTGGAATCCGTGCGCATGTAGGTGATCAGGCCCACATACTCCCCGTCCCCCAGGTCAAGGCCCTCATAGAGCTGCTGGGCCACGGTCATGGTTTTTTTGGCTGAAAACCCCAGCCGGCGAATCGCCTCCTGCTGTAGCTTGCTGGTGATAAACGGCGGATAGGGGTTGCGCATCACGGTTTTTTCAACGATCCGATCCACCACAAACGCGGCCTTGGAAAGATCGGAAAGAACCGCATCCGCCGCCTCTTTATTTGGAATGGCAAGCTTTTTTTCCTTCTTTTTGATGAGCTTTGCGCTAAACCGCGGCGGGTTTTTCCCTTCCAGAGCAGCGGTGATCGACCAATACTCTTCCGGCACAAAGGCCTGAATCTC
>CAZFWD010000296.1:0-3199 GCA_964522535.1 uncultured Desulfonema sp. | reverse complement strand
CCGAGTTGTTCCAGGATCTCTTTTTTCGGAACCCCCTCCTCATTAAAGCCGCGCAGTTCGTAGAATTCCTTCAGCATCTTGTCCATGTCCGGAACGCTCCCCGCCGTGGGTCCGTCTTCAATGGCGGCCATCAGACGTTTCGGAAGCAAGTCGTCCTTTGCGCGGGCCCCGAAAAGGTTGGTCAGTCCCCGTTTCATGTACCATACCTTCCGGCCGACCGCCACCACCTCATCAATCGAATAATCAAATCCGGTTACGTGGTTGACCATGTCCACCGCCTGGGTGGCGTTTAAGGGAACCGCCCCCAGGTTGCAGAAAATCGCGCAGCTTGAGAAAAACATGCCGTAGTCCTGGCAGGCGACGTTCAGTTCCGCTCTTTTTTCACTGTTTCCCTCTTCATATTCAGCAGCGAGTGCTTCGATTTCCGGAATCAGCTGGGCTCCCCCTTCCACATTGAAGTTCAAGCTGGCTTCATGGCAGGCGCCCCGGGGGGACACCCCGTAGGCCAGCGCGTAGCCGTGCGCCCCCCGCGGGTCATGCATCGGCGCTTCAAGCCCCTTGACGGTGGTTAAAAAATCGAAGGCGTTTTTTCCGATCTTTTCCGCCGCCGCCGCGCTTCCCTGGGCCAGGACCTCCCCGAACCCCTCCTTTTTCCCGATTTTTTCGCACATGGCCACGATCGCTTCTGAGTTTCCCCAGGTCAGCTTCAGCCCGTCGGTGTCTTTTTCGGTGATCAGGCCGTTTTCAAAACACTCCATGGCAAAGGCGATGGTTGCGCCGCAGGAAATGGTGTCCATTCCGTAGCGGTTACACAAGTCGTTGGCCTTGGCGATGGATTCGATGTTGGCATTTAGGCACATGGTGCCGAAGGTGCCGACGGTCTCATACTCCGGCGACGGTCCCTTTTCGATTTTAAACGGGCCGTCCTTGACCTGAGCGTCTTTTTTGCAGGCCACGCTGCATCCGTAGCAGGTTTTATGCCCGGCAAAAATTTTTTCCTCAATGGCGCCCGGTCCGATCGCGTCGATGAGTTCCCATTGGTTCATCTGCCAGTTTTTTATCGGAATATCCCCGCTGATGATTCCCACGTCGATATGCGCGGGGGTGCCGCTGGTATGGATGGCGTCGATGAAGATGCTTTCCTCGTATACGGTTTTAAGCTCCTCTTTCAATGCCTTGAGCCTGTCGGGATGGGCGATCTCCACCTGTCCGGAGCCCGCCGCGTATATGGCCTTGAGGTTTTTGGAGCCCCATACCGCCCCCATGCCGGTGCGGCCGGCAGCATGGCCTTTGTTGTTGATGATCGAGGCGAACCGGATGCCTTTTTCCCCGGCCGGTCCGATGCAGAGGACCTGGCCCCGGCCCTTGGCCTCCGGCTTATGATCCTCGAGCATCTGATCGTTGGTCTCATAGGTGTCTTTGCCCCAGTATTTGCCGGCGTCTCTGATTTCAATCTCTTCATCATTGATGAAAATATAAACCGGGGATTTGGCTGCGCCGGTGATGACGATGCCGTCGTATCCGGCGAATTTCAGGTGCGCGCCGAAAAATCCGCCGGTGTTGGCCTCGCCCCAGAAACCGGTCAGAGGGGATTTTGCCCCCACGGTCCAGCGGGCGACCGCGTCCATTTTTATTCCGGTCAGCGGGCCGGTCATCAGTACAAAGGGATTGGCGGGGGATAATGGATCAAAACCCGGATCGTCCTTGACCAGGTCAAGGTAGATCCGGGTGCCGAACCCCATACCCCCGATATAGGTCCTGGCAAAGGACATATCTAAGGGTTTTTTTTCGATACCGCCTGAGGTCAGGTCGATATGAAGCATTTTTCCAGCATAACCGCCCATGGTGCAAGCCTCCTAGTAAACGTTGTACTGGCCGTAGCCGTTTTCCTCCAGGTACTTGGGATACATTTCATAGGTGGGTTTGATGGCCGGAAGCAGTTTTAATATTTTCGGAATGGGGCCTTTTGCGATCATCTGTTTTCGGGTCAAGGCCATGGTCAGGTTGACCTTTCCGAACCAGAATTTATGGGCGATATCCGCGTTCATGGACATTTCGACGATCGCCTTTGTTTCGGTATCCTTGGGCCTGACATCGATCTTGTCGCCGGAACAGTCCACCACGAGGACCAGGTCCGGATCGGTGTAGGAAAACCGGATAATCAGTTTGGATTCCAGCAGCTTGTTCGCCACTTCCGGTGTGTCGGCCACCAGCTTGAAAAATCCGCCCAACACCTCTTCAAATTTTTCCGAACTTTCAAATAATGCCATGTTTTCCTCCTTATGATTGAATCGTTAGGGTAAATGACTAGTACGCTTTTTTGATATAGGGCAGCAATGCCTCGGGATCCACTTCCCGGGGGTTGTAGAAGGATGTTCCGTCGTTTAAAGCGCCTTCCGCGATATCCGCAAGCCCGTCTTCAGGCACTCCCACATCCCGCAGCCGCAAGGGCAGGGCGCCCAGCCGGTTTAATTTTTCCCTGAGCGTGTTGACCGCGTCAATGGCCTTTCGCGCCGCTTTTTCTTCAGACAGTCCGGCGGTGGATTCGCCCATGACAGGAGCCAGCCGGGCGAGTTTGGTTTTGATTTCTTCAAAGTTGTATTCCATGCCGGAGGGAAGATAGATGCCGTTGGGGATGCCGTGGGGCACGCGGAAAAGCCCGCCGGTGGCGTGGGCCATGCCGTGGACGCAGCCCACCATGGAATGGGAAAAGGAAATGCCGGCCATGGTGGAAGCGATGAGCATGGCGCCCCTGGCCTCGATATCATTTCCGTTTTCTGTTGCTCTGGGCAGGTTGTTTACGATCAGCTCGATGGCGCCCGCGGCAAAGGCGTCGGATATCGGGCTGGCCTGAATGCCGACATAGGCTTCCAGCGCGTGGGTCAAGGCATCCATGCCGGTGCCTGCGGTCATTTTCGGCGGAAGGGAGATCGTCATTTCCGGATCGAGGACGGCAAGGTTCGGCAGAAGGAATTTGTCCGGAAAGGCCAGTTTTTCCTTGTTCGTTTCGTCATAGATGACGGCCACCATGGTCACCTCGCTGCCGGTGCCGGCGGTGGTGGGAATCACGATATGGGGTTTGAGCGGCCGGGTCAGGGTGTGTGCGCCCGAATAGTCCTCAACCAGGTCTCCGCCTTCCGAGAACAGGATGTTGGAGGCCTTTGCGGTGTCGATCACGCTGCCGCCGCCGATGGAGATA
>CAZFWD010000295.1:0-5169 GCA_964522535.1 uncultured Desulfonema sp. | reverse complement strand
GACCAGGGAAAACCCGTTTCCATCATGACCTCCTTTATCGACATCACCGATCGAAAAAAAATGGAGGAGGAGCTTCGCATCAAGGACTTCGCCATCGCCTCGGCCATTCAGGGGATCGGAATCGGCGACCTTGAGGGAAACATCATCTACGTCAACGACGCGGCGATCAGAATGTGGGGCGCGGAGGATCCCGAAGAACTGATCGGACAGTCCGCCATTCAGTACCTTCGATCCCAAAAAGAGGCGACGGAAATCATGAGCGCCCTGTTGGAAAAGGGCAGATGGGAAGGCGAGGTCGCGGGCAGAAGCAAGGACGGCTCACTCATCTATGCCCTTCACTCGGCCAACCTGGTGTATAACGACCAGGGAAAACCCGTTTCCATCATGACCTCCTTTATCGACATCACCGATCGAAAAAAAATGGAGGAGGAGCTCCGCATCAAGGACTTCGCCATCGCCTCGGCCATCAACGCGATCATCATCGGGGATCTTGACGGGAATATCAGCTATATCAATCGCTCCTTCCTTGACATGTGGGGCGACAACGACGCGTCAAGGGTGATCGGAAAACCTGCGATAAACTTCGCCAGAGACCAGGAACTGGCGCAAAGGGTGATCGAAGAGGTGTTGACCAAAGGAAGTTGGTATGGTGAAATCGAAGGGGTGCGAAAAGACGGAGCGATCACCACCGTTCTTGCCTCGGCCAACCTGGTGTCCGGTGCCGACAACGATCCTGTCTGCCTAATGGCCTCACTGGTCGATATCAGCGACAGGAAACGGGCTGAAAAACAACTGGAAAAAATAAATGAAGAGCTGGAAACCCGGGTCGCCGAACGAACCGAGGAACTGCGCCAGCAGTCCATCAACCTTCAGGAAACCAACACCGCCCTTAAAATCCTGCTGGAGCAGCGGGAAAGGGACAGGGAAGACCTGGAAAACAAGGTCTTGGCAAATGTAAAAGCGCTTATTTTTCCCTACCTCGAAAAGCTGAAAAACACCCGTCTCGACGATCGGCAGAAAACCTTTGTGGACATCCTTGAAACCAACATCCATGATATTGTCTCACCGTATTTAAAAAAGCTGTCCAGCCATTACCGGAACTTTACGCCCATGCAGATACAGGTGGCTGACCTGGTAAAGGCCGGCAAAACCACAAAGGAAATTTCCGAACTGCTCCATCTCTCGGACAGGGCGATCGAGTTCCATCGCAACAATATTCGGGATAAGCTCGGGCTGAAAAATAAAAAAATGAACCTGAGGTCATACCTGCTGTCCCTTGCCTGATACACAGAAACAGGTAAGGGCCGACACGACCAGCAAAAAAAATTCAAACAGCAAATTGGGTTTTTCCAAAAAAATGTTGGAAAGAAAAAACAGGTTTCTTGAACAATCCAATAAATGGAGAACCTATCAGTCCAGCCTGCAACGGAAGGCCGATGTGCGCCAGACCTGCCGGCGGATTCCCGGATACACGCTGGTGTTGTTTGTTCTCCTACTGATCAACTACGGGGTGTTCTGGTTGCTGGACATGACGCTGATACCCCCCGAAACCCCGAAGACCCCCTTATTCCCCAAAGGGGATGAGACGCTTGATAAGAGCGCTCTAAGAAAAATTTTCCTGAAGATTCAGTGTACCAACGCGCTGGAAAACGAATATACCCTGACCGCCGGCGAAAAAACCTATATGGTCGGCACCAGCCTGAATCCTTCGCTTCAGGGTTTTATTCTAAACCGCATCGATCGCAAAAACAGCAGGTACTTCGGTTTTATCGCCATGGACCCGAATACCGGCAGGATTTTGTCCATGATCAGCTATGACAAATACGACCAGGTGGACGACATCTGCCCCCTGCCGGATTTTCCGGCGGCAAGCCTTTTTAAAATCGTAACCGCGGCAGCGGCGATCGAGACATGCGGATATACAAGCTCAACCCCTGTTACCTATAATGGTAATAAATACTCGCTTTATAAATCCCAGTTGAAAGACGCAAACAACCGATATACCCGCCGGCTTTCATTTCAAAAGGCGTTCGCGGATTCCGTCAACCCGGTTTTCGGAAAGATCGGCGCAACGCATCTCGGCGGCCCGACCATGGCGTCCTATGCGGAAGCCTTCGGGTTCAACCGTCGGTTTGATTTTGAAATCCCCGTTCAACCGAGCCGAATCCACATCAACAACGATCCCTACAACTGGGCGGAGGTGGCGTGCGGATTTAATCGTCAAACCCTGATATCCCCGCTTCACGCCGCATTGATGATCGCCGCCATCCTCAACAACGGCCGGCTCATGGAGCCTAGCGTCATCGACAGGATCAGCGCAGATAATCAAACCATCTACCAGCGCAGTTCCCATGAAATCATGCAGGTCGTCCGGCCCGATACCGCCGGCACCTTACAAGCCCTGTTGAACGAGACCATATCCTCCGGAACAGCCGCCAGATCCTTCAGGGGCGCGAAGACGGACAGAATCCTCTCAAAACTGAACATCGGCGGGAAAACGGGGTCCATCAACAACAACACCGCCCACATCAAATATGACTGGTTTACCGGATTTGCCAAAGAAACGCACGGATCGGAGAATCTCGTCGTATCGGTTCTTGTGGTGCATAAGGATTTCATCGGCATTCGAGCGGCGCAATACGCGCGCATGGCCATAAAGGACTATTTTGAACACTATTATGCGGTTTCGAAAAGCTGACAACAAAAATAATCCGTTCTTCATGCGGTTGCGGCGGGCGAAGATTTTTTTGCGCGGTCTGCTGAAAACCAGGGTCTATTGCGGAAAACACCCCAGCCGGGTGCCAAGCAACGCACTGATCCTGTTCCCATGCACCGACACGATGGCCTGCTGCGGCCTGGCCGGGATCGTCTGTTTTATCCGAAAACCAAAAAGCGATGCCGGTTTGCGTTTGTCCGAACTTGAAAACCTGCTTTCGCAGATTAAGGCCCACGACTATGCAGAATGCATGGAAAAAAACCTTCCTGTAAAAACGGGTTATCTGGGGGGGGCGTCACTCCCTGACAAACTGCTTGAGCATATTCGAAAACTAAAAACAAACACCGCCTTTTTAAAAATCTGCGGGGATCTCAAGCTTCAACAAACGATTCAACACATCGCTTCGCAGATCCGAGAGCTGTTCCGGGCGGAATACGAAACCCTTCAGCAACACCTCGGGCTTCTGTCTTCCGGCGATGTTGAGACGTTTTCCGACCGGATTGAAAAACTCAGGGACGCGGCCTGGTGCCTGGAGACCGAGCTGATCGAAAACATCGCCAAAATCAACACCATCGGTTCCCCGGGGGAAGCGCCCTTACCCCCTCTGGCGCTGACCACCCTGAAGAATATCAACGCGGTCTTAAACAGCATTGATCGGTTGGAGGTCCGCGGCCGCGACTCCGCAGGCATCTCGCTGCTCTTTACCTTCGACAAAGCGGTCTTTGAAGAATTTCAAAAACGCATCACCGAGTCCGGACTGGCGGACGAATACCGCCACCGGCTGAACCCAATAATCCTCCAAAACAGAAGCCTCAGTCTCGGTAATCCCTCCTGCAGTGCATCGAAGGGGCAAATATCCATTGCCGTTACCTATAAAATCGCATCCGAGGTTGGCCGGCTGGGGGACAATATTCGGTTTATCCGCAACCAGATGCAAGAAGACCGAATACTCCGCCTCCTGATCGTTCTGCCCCACACCTATCACACCGTTACCGCCCATACCCGTTGGGCATCGGTGGGTGAAATCAACGAGGCCAACTGCCATCCCCACGACCCTAAAACATCCTTGCCGGCTTCAGAGGGGGATGAAATCATCCACGTTTGCCTAAACGGGGACATCGACAACTTCCAGTCCCTTAAAAAAAGCCATGAGGATAACGGTATTTGCATTCCCGAGGAGATCACCTGCGACACCAAGATCATTCCGATTCATATCAAATCCTATATTCGGCAGGGGTTTTCCGTTTCGGAGGCCTTCCGGCTCGCGGTGAATGATTTCGAAGGATCCCATGCCATTTCCATGCATTCGGACCTCGCACCCGGCAAGATTTTTCTCGCGTTACAAGGCAGCGGCCAGGCGATATTCATCGGCCTGGCTGAAGACCACTATATTTGCGCATCCGAGCTGTACGGGTTGGTGGAAGAGACATCCCGCTACATCAAACTGGATGGCGGGGCTCGCCATTCGGATCCGTCCGGGGGAGTCCGGCGGGGACAGATCTTTATTCTGGATCAATCCTCAGGGGGGAAGATTGATGGCCTTCGAGCCATGTTCTACGACGGCACACCGATCAATCTCGCCGAATCCAGCGTCCGCACCACCCCCCTCACCTCAGGGGACATCGACCGCCGGAGTTTTGATCATTATTTTTTAAAGGAAATTTCGGAATCCCCGGCATCCGTAAAAAAAACCCTGCAAAACCGATGGCAAATCATTCAATCCGGTGGAGAACGGTATTCCGTTTCTCTGGATTCCTCCGTCATCCCGGAGGACCTGGCCTCCGCCCTGAAAGGCGGAAAAATAAAAAAAATCATATTCATCGGACAGGGAACAGCCGGGGTTGCTGCCCTGGCCTGCGCCTTTATCCTCCGCTACTACCTTAAGGACACCGGAATTCAGATCGAATCCTTGAAATCCTCTGAACTGAGCGCCGCCGTGCCGGACAGGGGAGAAACGATGGACGACACCCTTCTGATCCCCATCAGCCAGTCCGGGACCACGACCGACACCAATCGCACCGTGGACATCCTGAAAAACAGAGGCGGCCGGGCCATCGCCATCGTCAACCGCAGGGATTCGGATCTCACGTTCAAGGTCGACGGGGTGCTCTATACCAGCAGCGGCAGGGACATCGAAATGTCCGTGGCCTCCACCAAGGCCTTTTATTCACAGATCATTGCCGGCGCGCTGCTGGGCCTGTATATCGCTCAACTCACCGGCGCCAGAGGAAACGGCTTCATCTCCAACGAGATCAAAGAGATGCTTCACATCCCTGAGCATATGGAAAAAATCCTTCAAACGGCTGAACAGATCAAGGCCTCCGCCGATCGGCACGCGGTCACCCGGACCTACTGGGCCGCCGTAGGAAGCGGGCCGAACAAGGCGGCCGCGGATGAAATCCGGATCAAGCTCAGCGAGCTGTGCTACAAAACCATCTCTTCGGATTTTGTGG
>CAZFWD010000294.1:0-5946 GCA_964522535.1 uncultured Desulfonema sp. | reverse complement strand
TTTCCGTTGCTCTTTAAAAAAAAAGAAGCCATCCGGGGAGTTTATTTTAACCTCGGTCTTTTTTATTTGAAAACACAGTTTTTTCGGCTGCCGTCCGGGTTGTATGCATACCATCCCCTGCCGGTTTTTTTGCCCAGATGCCCGGCGCGCACCTTGCGCCTCAGCAAAAGCGGTGGATACCAGCGGGAATCGCCGGTCTCGTGATACATGGACATAAGCGCGCCGTAGGTCACATCCAGCCCCACCATGTCGCCGGTCTCGAAAATCCCCATCTTTCTTCCCGAGGCAAGCCGCAGCCCCTTGTCGATATCCTCGATGGTGGCCACCCCTTCCTCCACCAGGCGCATGGCCTCAATGCTTGAGGGCAGGTTGATCCGGTTGATGACGAAACCGGCCACGTCCCGGCGGACCATGATCGGGGTTTTGCCGATCTGCGCGACAAAGGCCCGGCCTTTTTCCGCGGTATCGTCTGAGGTGCGCATGCCACAGATCACCTCCACCGCCATCATCATCGGCACCGGGCTGAAAAAATGAAGCCCCAGCACCTTTTCCGGTCTTTGGGTGACCGCCGCAAGCTCGGTGATGGGGATAGACGACGTGTTGCTGGCAATCAGTGCTTCCGGACCGCAGGCGCTGTCCAGTTCGGCAAATGTGTTTTTTTTAATCGCGATGTCCTCAAACACCGCCTCGATCGCCAGATCGATTTTTTCAGACGGCGCGATCGATAGGCAAGGGCTGATCCGCTCTAGAATCGCCTGCCTGGACTCGGTCAGCTTCTTTTTTTCAATGAGCTTGTCCACGGACCAGGCAATGGCCTGCATGGCCCGGTCCAGGGCCTTTTCGGACACGTCGTTTAAAAAAACCTGAATGCCGGCCTGGGCGCAGACCTGGGCGATCCCGCCGCCCATGAGCCCGGAACCGACCACCCGCACCGAATGGATCGTCATGATCGCCTCCTGTTTTTACGATAACAGCATTTTTTACTATTTTTGATACATTAGGAAAAAGTCCACTGTGAGCGAGATTGAGGCTTTGAGGAGAAAAGCGGTTTGTGTTGAATGCGTTAAAAATTGCAAGCTGTCTGAGGCGCTTGCGCCGAGTTCTTGCAATTTAGCATTCAATGCAACCCGCGCCTCAAAGACTCACGAAGCGAACAGTTTGGACTTTTGACTATTCCATCATTTTTGGTATTTTTTTAAAAATTTCGGCCATGGGACAGCGCGGCCTTTTGAATGGCCACATGATGTTTTTTATAAATGAATTCATTTCCCTGGGAGATAAACGGGATCAATATCAGCTCGCTTTCCTCGGGCACGATGGTGATATTCGGGAGCCTTTCGACCACACGTCTTTTGGTGACCGTGAGAGAGGCAAAAAAAATTTTAAGCCCCTTTGCGGCCTCGGCCAGGGGAAGGTTCACCGGGTATAGCGTCTTGGGTTTGATGTCGTCATAAACAATCGGTTCAGGCGGAGAAATGGTGAACAGCCCGCCCAGCCTTAAAAAAGACTGAGGGGTGATTTTAAACGCCGGTATCCAGAACGCCAGGGGAGAGGATTCCCATTGGGGCCGGACCACCTTCGGAAGGTTCGCCGTGCGGACCAGGTCCGCGTAGGATTTAAGTTTAATTCCCTCGGCCAGGGGTTTTATTTTCCAGAACGGAATGTAGGTGGCCTCATGGTCGAGCGAGGAAACAGCGCCCAGGCGCACCCGTATCAATCCTTCGGAAGCAGGGGCCCATGCCCGGCCGCAGTTTTCGCAGATAAACACGCAGCTGTCCCGTTCGCCGTTTAGGTTCCATCCGCAATGGGGGCATAGGGCCGGCAGGAATAGGGGGAGCCATGCCTTGTTTTCGTTTTTAGAGAGGATCAGGTCTTTTAGGGCCAGAGTCATCGGGTAGCTGCGGCCCGGGGTGACGGCGTCATGAAGGGTTTGCCCTTTGACCTGAAAAGGCGCATAGATCAGGCTTGCGGTGTCCCCCACATACACCTTTGCTGGCGAATCCGCGGAAAAGGGCGCGACCCCCAGCCCCTCAAACTGTTTTTCCATGCCCGCGATGACATCGGTCAGCGGAAGCACGGGATTGACAAATCCGCCGGGAGCATCCCCGGCCGCAAAACGAAGCGGCAGGGCCTGCGGTCTTACCCCCAGGGAAAAGGGAAGTTCGGGTAGGAACAGGGCGATTCGGGTATGATCCATGAGGCAGTGCGCAATCCTTGGTCCGGTCACCGCGAAAGCGGTTCCCTTAAACCGCCAGTAAGGGATATAGAAGATTTCCTCGCTGTTTTGTTTCGGCGAGAGCCGGTACCGAAAGGGCCCCTCGGATGTAATGTGAAGCCGCACCCGGCAGTAATCGCAGGTGAAGAACCGGTCCGTTTCCGCGAGGGTGATGGGCCCGCCGCACTGGGGACATTGGTGATCGATTCTCCAGTTTGCCCCGGTCATTCCATCGCTTCCCCGCAGTTATTGCAGAACCTGGCATCGGGCAGGTTCTGGGCCCCGCACTTGGGGCAGGGTTTTTCCTTGGGCGGCTCTGCGACCGGCGCGCCGCACCGGGAGCAGAACTTGGCGCCGGCCGGAAGGTTCTTGCCGCACTGTCTGCAGCGTTGAAACACCACCAGCTGATGGCCGCAATTGGGGCAGAACTTGGCGTCCTTGGCCACCGGAAAATTGCAGTCCGGGCAGCGCTGGGCATACGGTTCGGGTTTGTCCCCGGCACCGGACTTGAAATAATCGGCAAACATGGCCGGCATCATGAACCCCATGCCCATGCCCAGACCCGAGGCGGCTTCCCCTTCGGCCTGGGACGCCTTTTCCACCGCCATGGCGGCCTTCATCTTCAGCAGCCGGTTTAAATCATCAAAGACCCCCAGCCGGCTCTTGTCGTCAATGGCCTGCTGCACCTCCGGCGGCGGGGTGATGGCGCTGATGTAGACATGGGTTAAGGCCATTCCAAAATGGGAGAAGTCTTCCTTTAGGCGTTTTTGCAACCCTTCCGCCAGACCGTCGTATTTTCCCGGCAGGTTGAGAATGGAGTCCAGGTGTTCGCCGAGATGATCGTTGAACCGGGAAACAATGACGCGGTTGAGATACGCCTCGATATCCGTTGTGGTGTAAACCCCCTGGGTATCCACCAGACGATTGACAAACAGGACGGGCTGAACCACGCGAAGGTTGAACACCCCGAAGGCCCTCAGCCGAATGAGCCCGAGTTGAGAATCTTTAAACGCCACCGGGTCCCGGGTGCCCCATTTAAGGTCCGTAAAGGTCTTCATGTTTACAAAATAGACCTCGGCCCGAAGCGGGCTGATCATGGCCCAGGGAACGCTTAAGATTTTATTGAGCACCGGAATGTTTGCGGTTTTTAGGGTGTGGCGGCCGGGCCCGATCGCATCGTAGGCCCTGCCCTGATAAAAGAAGACCGCGGCCTGGCTGTCCCGCACAGTGAGCTGCGCCCCCAGTTTGATCTCCCCGGAGCCGGATTCGGGAATCCGGTGCACCATTTCCTGGCCCGTGGGGTCGAACCATTCCAGGACCTCAAGAAAAATCACATTGTTTGTGCCCATTTCATTCTCCTGTTTGTTCAGTTTTTTCGGCGAATCGATTCATATCATAGAACAGGTGTTTTTAAAAGATCGGAATTCATTCTTTGCCGGAACCGGCGGGGCGGGCTCATTTATTTGCAAAAAATTTTAAAATCGCGTATATGAAAAAATGCATTAAAAACCATGCTTGATGTGATATTTTTCTTGTCCGGCCGGTAGGGGAAGAAGAGCGACCCTGTTTTTTTGTGCCTGAGGATAGAAAAAATCCTTAAATCGGCTGTTATCAAAAGCCCCATGACGGATACAAAGACAAAGGAGTGCAAAAGCTGTCTGCAGGTCAAGCCCCTTGACGCGTTTTACAAAAACGCGTTCAGTCCGGACGGCTATTACTCCTTCTGCAAGGTCTGCTATGATCTGCTGATCAAAGGGAATAACAAGGACCAGAATCCCCTGGCGGGATTTCAACGAAAATGTGAAAAATGCAACAGGATCAAGCTGTTAAATGAGTTTTACGAGAAACCCAAAAGCCTGCCGGGCAAGGAATCCTGGTGCAAGTCCTGCCAGCAGGTGTATGTAGCGGCCGGAAAACAGACCCAAACCCCCAGCCTTCAGCCCCTAAAAGAGGATCAAGAAGTGCTTTCCATGGAGGCGATTGCATCGCAAAATCCAGATCCGCAGGAGGTTTATAAACAGCATGGGGATGAATGGGGGCTGTTTCTCGAACTGGAGGTGGATGAGATCAGAAGGCTTTTGGGATCGAAGCTCGAGGAAACCCCCCCGCCCAAACCCCTCGTCGACATTATGCTGAAGGAAAGGCGGTGTAACGGTTGCGGCAAGCTGGAACCGGTCATTGAGGTGCGCAAGCGGGTGATGCTTCCGGTTCATGCCTGGTTTTGTGATGTCTGCCGGGCGAATAAAACCAGAATGTCTGTTCGCAGAGGGTTTGTTGTTTACGATTTTTACGGCAGGGCGTATAAAATCAAAAAGGTGGTCAACGATGAATTGCTCGAGGGGGTCCTTCAAAAGGAAGACGGCCGGTGGGACAAAAGAAAGGTAAAGATATACGGCAGCTGGACCCTCCGGAAATGACGGTTCGAAAATAGAATCAATTAGAAGGCGGGTTTATATTTTTTTATGAGTGATTTCTGGCAGACACATTCCATGCATTATCTCGAGATGGCGTTTCAAACCGATCGCTGCGAGGTCCTGGAAAACCCCGACGGCCGGGGCAAAAACAAAGGGGTCTGCGGGGATACCATTGAAATGTTTTTGACCATTGAAAACGATCGGATTCAATGGGTTTCCTTTGAGACGGACGGGTGCATCAACACCCGCGCCTGCGCCAACACCGTGGCCAGAATGGCCGAGGGAAAAACCGTCGCGGAGGCATGGAAGATCGCGGCCGAAGACGTGATCGCTTACCTGGAAACCCTGCCGCCGGAGTCCGCGCACTGCGCGGAGCTGGCCGTGGGCGCGCTTTATCTGGCGCTCACCCATTACCGGGCTGGTCAGAACAACCCGGAAAAACAGATGGATCCCAAGATTCCGGCGCTGGGATAGGAAGGGTCGGAAGGCTCATCCTTTTTTGATGGATTCGAAAAAAATCTGGAGGAAATCATGGCCGAGATCAAAATGACGCGGCGCAGGTTTATCAAGGGCAGTCTTGCCGGCGCCCTGGCGACAACCCCCCTGGGCCTTGCCGGTGGATGCGCCGCCAGGCTTGATCTCACGGAGGAGATGGATCGGCTGGATCAGGACCCCGCCACCCGGTCGAAAAACGCAAGCTACATCGACACCTATGATTTTGACGGCTGCATTGAATGCGGGGAATGCCTGCACGGCTGCATCTACAAAAACCTCACCGAGGACGAAGCGATCGCAAACATTAAAAAGATGCGCGAAGGGGATGTCAAGGTCTGCGAAGAAATGCTCGATCAGTGCGTCTTCTGCTACAACTGCGATTACCGATGCCCGGTGGGCGCCATGCCATCGGCCCTGATGCTGGAGCGGCTGAGGGACAGAAGAAATCGTGAAGGGGATGTGCCGGAATCTTTAAAATACGCCATCAACGGCATGGAGAGCAAAAACTGGCATCGCAACGTGTTTCGGGATTTATACACGGATCACGGCAGGGAGGAGGAAAAAATCCTGGAGGCCTGGGCCGAGCCCAAGGATTGCGGCGACGGCGATCTGCTCTGGTGCAGCTGCGCGAGCCGGATTTTTCCCTATGATATCGAACACGCGAAAGCCCTGGCTGGTTTGCCGAAGTTCGGCGGGGGGGCGGACTGCTGCGGGCGTGGGGGCCTTCGCGGTGTCGGGTTTCGCCTCGACGGTCAATCCCGCCCACGAACTGCAGGTCAAAAAAATCCTCCAGGACGAAACCGGCCTGTCCGTTACCTGCGG
>CAZFWD010000293.1:0-3478 GCA_964522535.1 uncultured Desulfonema sp. | reverse complement strand
TCGCCATCGGCAACCTGGAACGGTTTGTGGCCGATCAGGAGCGGATGCACGGCGGCGGAGAAATCCCGGAAAAGGCCGCGCCCACCGGAAAGCGGGTGGCGGTTGTCGGTTCGGGTCCCTCGGGCTTGACGGTGGCCGGCGACCTTTTGTTGAAAGGGCATGCCGTTACCCTGCTTGAGGCGTTTCATAAGCCCGGCGGGGTTCTGGTATACGGGATTCCGGAGTTTCGTCTGCCCAAGGATATCGTGGCCTCGGAGGTGGCGACCCTTGAAAAAATGGGCCTGGAAATCAAGTGCGATACCGTGGTGGGCCGGACGGTCAGTTTAGACGAGTTGTTCGAGGAAGGCTATGACGCGGTGTATGTGGGGGTGGGAGCCGGCCTGCCGAGTTTTTTAAACATCCCCGGCGAAAATCTGATCGGGATTTACTCCGCCAACGAGTATCTGACCCGGGCCAACCTGATGAAGGGCTATTTGTTCCCCGCCTATGATACCCCCATTGCCCACGGCAAGGACGTGGTGGTCATGGGCGCCGGCAACGTCGCCATGGATTCGGCCCGGACCGCCATGCGGCTCGGCGCGGACCGGGTGCGGATCATCTACCGCCGCTCCAGGGACGAGATGCCGGCCCGGGCCGCGGAGATTCATCACGCCGAGGAAGAAGGGATCGAGTTTTGTCTGTTGACCAACCCGGTGCGGTTTATCGGCAACGACGACGGCCGGCTGATCGGCATGGAATGCTTGAAAATGGAGCTGGGCGAACCGGATGCCTCGGGACGCCGAAGGCCGGTGCCCATCAAGGGCTCCGAGTTCCGCGTGGACTGCGATCTGGCCGTGGTGGCCGTGGGCGCAGGCGCCAACCCGCTGCTGACCCAGTCCGATCCCGCGATTTCCTTAAACAAGAGGGGGTATATCATCGCGGATCCCGAGACCGGAAAGACCACAAAGAAGGGGGTCTGGGCCGGCGGGGATATCGTGACCGGCCAGGCCACCGTGATTCTGGCCATGGGGGCGGGCCGAAAGGCCGCGGATTCCATTCACCAGTACCTGACCTGGGGGTGGTAGGTTCGAGGTATTTTCAGGGCTCGCAAAAAGTCCAAGCTGTTCGCTTCGTGAGGCTTTGAGGCGCGGTTTGCATTGAATGCGAAGTTGCAAGAACTCGGCGCAAGCGCGGAAAACTCCTTGCAATTTTTAACGCCTTCAACACAAAACGCTTATCTCCTCAAAGCCTCAATTTCGCTCACAGTAGACTTTTCCGATGTGGCCCCGCGTGCAAACGGACTCCCGGCGTTAAGAAAGGGTGTTCCAGAAATCCTCGGCCCGGCGGGTCATGTCCTCACCGGTCGCCGGCGTGTCCTGCCGCGGAGGGGTGGATCCCCGCAGTCGAGCGATCCTCTCCTTCAGGGGCGGGTGGGTGGAAAAAAGGTTCATCAGGCTTCGACCGGAAAGAGGGTTGACGATGAACATGTGGGCGGTCGCGGGTTGCGCTGCCATGGGAATCCGTTTTGAGTAAGCGCCGAGCTTTTCCAGTGCCCGGGCCAGGCCTTCGCTGTTTTGTGTGATTTCGGCCGAGGTGCTGTCCGCCAGAAATTCCCTGGACCGGGAGATCGCCATCTGAATAATCATGGCTGCAACCGGGGCGATGATGGACATGGCCAGAAGCCCTAAAATGCCGCCGCCGCCCTCATTATCGTCGCGGCCCCCGAACCCGCCGAACAGGGCCGACCACCGGGCCAGGCTGGCCAGCACCATGACCGCGCCGGCCATGGTGGCCGCGATGGACCCGATGAGGATGTCCCGGTTTTTGACATGCCCCAGCTCATGGGCCAGCACCCCGGCCAGTTCATCGGTATCCATGAGCTTCAGCAGGCCTTCGGTGACGGCCACCACCGCATGTTCCGGGTTCCGGCCCGTGGCAAACGCATTGGGGGCGTCCTGGGGGATGACATAGACCCTGGGCACGGGAAGGCCGGCCTGCTGGGCCAGCCCGGAAACGAGCCGGTAGAGTTTTGGAGCGTCCTGGGGGGTGACCTCCCGAGCCCGGTACATGCGAAGCACGATTTTATCCGAATGCCAGTAGGCGAGAAAATTCATGGCCCCGGCAAGCACCAGGGCGATGACCATTCCGCCCGGTCCGCCGATGACCCTTCCCACCCAGAGAATGACCCCTGTCAATACCGCAAGCAAAAGCATGGTGCGTATCTGGTTTCCCATTTTATGTGCTGCTCCTTGTATCTGATGATCCTCAAAAAAAAACTTCAGGTTTTCATTAAGATAAAAATGATTTTGTAAAAAACAAGCCCTGATGGAACCGTAAAAAGTCAAACTGTTCGCTTCGTGAGTCTTTGAGGCGCGGTTTGCATTGAACGCTAAATTGCAAGAACTCGGCGCAAGCGCCTCATTAGATGGCAAGGTAAAAGTTCAAGATCAAGGCGTTATAAATCCCGAGGAATGCAGAATACTTAACAGCATTTGAAATTTCCGGGGGGCAGCGCAACACAGATATTAGGAGACATGCATCATGTAAATGGACTCCAGAGGGCAGGCCTCAATACAGTCCCAGCATGCCATGCACATATCCTGAAAAACGACCGGCGGCCGAAAATCGCCGTCGAGCTGCTTGATCACTTTATGGGTGCAGGCCACGACCGCCGCGCAAACCCCCTTTTCAGGATTACACTGGTTCGGGTGGCATTTTTCATAATCCACCATGGCAAACGATTTTTTGGGTTGCATATTCATTGGGGTTTCCTTTTAGAAACCGCAAAGCTGAAGCTGCTTTCCGGTGAGCCGGATTTGAGAGGGAGGATTCAGCATTCCGGCCATGCAAATAATGCGGGACATGCCTTTTCGCGTCATGTCCCACCAGTGGTAGGCGATATCGTCGTTTTTTTCTCCGGAAAAGACAAAGGCCACTCGATCAGCCGGAACCCCCAGCCCCTCAATGGCCGATTTTTCGTTGAATTCCTCATTCATCGAGACATTGCCCAGCACATAAACGATAATTCCGGTCTTCATATCACAGCCTTCTTTTCGCGAAAACGATGGGTAGAAATTGGTTCATCATAAGGCGTCCGAGCGGATTTGAAGCGGTGTTCGCATAAAAAATCCCCGAACCGATCATCATCGATCCGGGGCTGTCCCTTTTTTATCCACGAATGCGTAAACACCGCCTGAATCCGCAGGGCGGGCCACGGTTTTATTCGGGCAGGTCTTCTGACTCTCGGTTCTTCCTAATCACGGCGCCTTCCCGATCCTCAAACGGCGATCAGTGGCGGTTGAGCTGTTTTCGTCCCCGATCACAGCGGCGGGCCCGTCCCCGATTTTCACGGGGTTCCCTTTTTTGGCTCTGTGATGAGCACCCGAATAAAATAATGATTGAAAAAATCATAGCCGGGAAAATATGTCAAGCCTAAATCGAAATGGTTTTCTGACTAGGACCAGTCGCCCAGATTTTATTTATGATTTTTATGAGCAGC
>CAZFWD010000292.1:0-3435 GCA_964522535.1 uncultured Desulfonema sp. | reverse complement strand
CCATGCCGGAAAAGACCAACGCCAAGATCGTCCCCCATATCACGGACCCCTATGGGTTATGGGAGACGGGCCTGACCCTGGTCAACTGCAGCGGTTTGGAAAACCGTGTGAATTTCCATTTTGCGCGGGCCGGGAATAACACCGCCGAGGATGTACCCATCGACATGGCCCCCCATGAAAAACAGGTGCTCGATCTGTCCGTGCTTTTCGGCCGCCTCCCCGGCGAGGTGGGTTACCGTTCCATCCTTGAGATCACCGGGGAGCATGAGATCGACGGGTATTACAGCTTTACCCCGAAAAACGGCCGGGACCAGGCGATTTACCCCCTCCTTGACGCGGATGATTTTAAAAATGAAGTGGTTATGCCGCATTATGCCGGCACCGAAGGCCTGTGGTGGACCAACACCGGGGTTTTTAATCCCAACGACGAGGCCGTCGTTGTGTGGATGGCGCCCTATGATCATGGGGGCGCGCGAATGGATGATATGGCGACCTCTTTTACACTGGAAGCGGGGGAATACGAGATTTTTACGGTTCGATCAAAATTTGCATCGGTATCGGACATCGCCTTTATCAAATTTTGCTCCGGCAGCACCGGAGAGGGTCTGCCCATCGGCGGTTTATACCTGTACGGATACAAAAATACAAATAGTGACGGGGTGTGGCGGGCCAACACCCTGTTCGGCGCAAACATGTAAAACGGTCTGTTTGAATGACAATAAGGAAGGTTTTGACATGAGGCGTGTTTTTCAAAACATGGTGTTGTTTTCGCTGGTGTTGATGGTTGCCGGATGTTCGGTTTTCCAGACGAAGTCCTCCACGGATAATCTGAGACAGCGGGTTGATGGGTACATGACCGCCAAGGTAAACGGCAACTGGGCCGAGGTCTATGATTACCTGACGCCGGAGTATCGTCAGGGCACAACCAAGGAGGCGTTTGCTTCCATGTCCAGGGGGATGGATTTTCTCTCATACACCATCGATTCCATTGAAATCGAGCCTTCCGGAACAGAGGCGGTGGTAAGCGTCAAACAGGATTTTAAGGCCCAGATTTTTTCCATCAAGGACGACATTCACCGCCAGCACTGGATTAAGGAAAAAAATCAGTGGTATGTCAAAATGGGTTCATCGTCCCCGTTTGGTCCTTCCGGAAAATAGCGCCATCTTTTAAACTGAAACTGACCTAACCCGGTGCGAGGTGATTGAGGCTGGCCGAATCCAAAGGGTCGAAAAACCAAGAAGTTAAAGAGGCTTCAAACAGATGGGCGATGGCAGACGCCGGTTTGAAGTCTTTTTTGTCTACATCCATGGTGGTGCCGATAAAATCCATTCTCAATACCGTGAATCCGGACGACGCCGGGGCCCGGGGAACACGGCGCGCTGTTTTTGCCGGTTTTGTCCTTGTTTTGGTCGGTGTTTTTTTAAGAAGCCGGCGGCTGGGTCAAAGCCTGGTGTTTGCCGACGAGATTCATTCCCTCAAATCCGCCGTTGAAAACAGCTATTTCTATATTTTCAGCCATTTCAGCGGATTGGACACCTGCATTCCCCTGACCCTCTATAACAAATTCTTGATGGATCATATCGGCTTAAACGAATGGCTGTTTCGTCTGCCCTCCCTGGTTTGCGGCGCCGCGCTGCTGATTTGCGTCTGGTGTTTTATGAAAAACACCTTTTTGCTTTCCGAATCGGTGGCCGTCACAGGGATCCTGGCCGCTTCCCCGTATTTTGTCTATATCAGCCGGGAGGCCAGGCCCTATGCCGTGACCCTGCTGCTGATATGGCTGTCTTTTGTTCTGGTCATGAAATGGCGGCGGCGCCGGCGCGGGTTTGTGCTGATCCTTGCGTTTGTTCTTGTCGGTTTGGCCCTTTATTTCCATCCGGTCACAGCGCCGACGGTATTTCTGATCCTTCTCTATCCCCTTGGGTTATTTTTCCATGAAAAGGATCTTCGGAAATTTTGGCTGCAATACGGTTTGGCCCTGGTTTTTTTCGGGCTGATCATCACAGGCCTTCTCGGACCGGCGTTCGGGTCTTTTGTTGAGGGGGTTTTTCAGAAAGCGCAGACCGGCCATGCGAATGCTGCGACCATGCAAAGCGCCCTGGACCTGCTGGCAGGCCTGCCCATCACCCTCCCCTTATGGGTCTGGGGCGTTTTTTTTATTTTCGGGGTCATTTCCCTGTACCGGCGGATTCACATGGACGCCATGTTTATTGCTGCGGCAGTAGCGGTGCAGGTTTGGGTTTTATTTTTGGTCCAACCCCGGCTGGCTGAAATTCCGTGGGTCTGGTTGAGGTATGTGGCGCACCTGCTGCCCTGGTTTGTCATCATCTGTGCGGCGGGTGTCATTTTTATGGCTTGCCTGTTTGAGCGGATCGGCCTAAAGAAATCGTATGTGACGGGAACCTGTGCGATTTTGCTTGCCGCCTGGACCCTGTGGCATGTAAATAATAAAAATTACGCGATATTTGAAACCTCTTCGACTAACGTGCATCCCGTGATCCTGATGATCGATAAGGATAGCGCGAAGATAAAAGGGTTTCCATCGATGAGCCGTTTTTACCGGGAGATTCCAGAGGGGTTTTCCGAAGGACAGATCATTGAAGCGCCGATTCTGTATACCCTCCCGCTGTATTCGTTTTATCAGACGGTCCATGGGCGGCCGCTGAGGACGGCCGGTATCGGAGACGGTTACGGCCAGGATATTTTTAACAGGCATGCCGGACTGAATTTTAAGACGGTGTATCGGCCGGCATTTTCGTCTGAAGAAAAATCGAATGTTCCCGGGTTGCTGATCGTGCATAAACGGATCAAAGACGAGATCGCCGCGGCGTATGCCTACTTTTGCGAGGATGATATGGCCGCCAGGCAGCTTTCGGGCATTGCCTATCTTTTCGAGATGCCGCTGCTCAATCGGTTGTTCGGCGAAAAAGACCTTATTCCAAGCGCAAAGGGGATCGCCGGGAAAAAATTGTATGAAGATGAGTGGATTTGTGTGTTTGATTTATGTAAATCTCCGGTAAAGACGGATTGCCGGGATCGTCAGGATGACTTACCCGATGATTTTTAATGCGTGGGGCCATGAAAAATTACCTTAAAGAATTGCTGAAACGAAAAGATTTAATGCTCTACCTGGCCTTTTCAAGGCTGAAGGGACAGCATAAAAACAGTGTTCTCGGATATTTATGGTGGTTTCTGGACCCGCTGTTAAATATCGTGATCTATTATTTTGTCGTGGTGACGCTTTTTCGGAGCGGCGGCGGCAATGACTACGGGATGTATCTGGTGGTCGGAATGATTGTCTGGCGGTGGGGGGCCGTGACCGTGACCAATGCTTCCCGGTCTATTGTTTCCGAAGCCGGTATTATCGGCCAGGTCTACCAGCCGAAGGTGATTTTTCCCGCCGGGGCGGTATTAACCCAGGTGATTCACATGGT
>CAZFWD010000291.1:0-8765 GCA_964522535.1 uncultured Desulfonema sp. | reverse complement strand
ATTTGTTGACTTCAGGTTCAAAGGGAAAAATAAGTTAATAAGTTAGGGGCGTCCCCTACTATACTCTAACTTTCAATATATATCATCGGATCATGAGGTGCCGTGGTGAAGCCGTTGACCATGATGAAAAGGGGGCGTATTCAGGATCTGGATCGTTCTTTTGATGTCCAGTTCTGGCAGCAGCAGGAGCCCAAAACCCGTTTTGACGCCGCCTGGGAGTTGATTGTTCACGCCGGGCGGGTGAAAGGTTACCATGTTCGTCAATTCCGACTTCAGCGAACTGTTGAAAATTTTCAACGACAATAACGTTCACTATCTGGTTATCGGCGGGTACGCCATGATTCAATACGCTGAGCCAAGGTATACAAAAGACCTTGATCTGTGGATCAGCACCGGACCGGAAAACGCCGCCGCGGTTTACCATTCCCTTAGGCTTTTTGGCGCGCCGCTGAATGGTTTGACGCAAAAAGATTTTGCCGAGGATGGTTTTTTCTATCAAATGGGCGTGCCGCCCGTGCGTGTTGATCTTCTCATGGGGATTCCCGGGCCGACATTTTCCGAAGCCTGGAAGCGTCGTGAAACAGTGTGGTTTGACGAGTTGCCGGTTTTTTTTATATCCAAACAAGACCTGATAACCGCCAAACGCGCTTCCGGACGCCCGCAGGACTTAATCGACGCCGACCTGCTATCCCCTAAGGAATAAGATAAAAAAAGGTCAGCGACCCCATCCTACTCGGCCAGCGGCGGAATCTTCGGCTTGAAGATCAGAATCAGGGCCGGCAGGATGAAAATATCCCCGGCCAGCGCAAAGACCATGGAAAAAGCGGTCAGCAGTCCGAACATCTGCGTGGGCAGGATATTGCCGAAAACCAGCACGAAAAAGCCGATAAAAAGCAGCAGGGTGGTCAAAACAATCGGCTTGCCCACGTCCGCAAAGGCCTGCACAATGGCGGCGCCGACGTCGCGATCGGTTCCGCTGTTTTTTCTCAGCCAGCTGATAAAGTGAATCGTATCATCCACGGCAATCCCGATGGTCACGGAGGCGATCATGGTGGTGGCCACGTCCAGGGGAACCCCGACCCAGCCCATGAGGCCCAAGGTGATGATAATCGGAAACAGGTTGGGCACCATGCTGAGCACGGACAGCCAGAAATTTTTGCAGACAAAGATCATCATCAGGAAAATAATCACAAAGGCGATAAAAAAGCTCTTGATCTGGCTTTCCTGAAGGTGCTTGTCCATGGCCAGGTAAAGGGAGGACAGGCCCGTGATGTTGAAATCGTATGCGTCGCCGAGCTTCCTTTTAAGAAAATCGCTGGCCTGGGCGTTGAGCTGATAGCCGGATTCATTGGAATCCCAGACCGACTGAAAGGTCAGGCAGGCCTCTTTTCGGTCCGGTGCAAGGATCCGGTCCAGCACCTCGGGGTCCCCCAGCTCATAAGCGTCGGCAATATCCAGGCGCGAGTCCGGAATGGCATAAAAGGACGGGTCGTTGCTGTTGATCGCCTGATTAAACTCTTTGACATAGTCCACAATGGAAAAGCCGTGGGTGAGCAGGCGCTGTTCCCGAAGAAGACCGGCCTGAACCGCATCCATCAGATTGACCGCTTCTGGGTCTGAAAAATCAACGGGAGCGGTCGGTCGGATCAGCACGATAAACGGAATGGTGCCCCCGAAATGGTCTTCAATCACCATAAAATCCGATTTGATCCGGTTGCTGTCATGGATGTAATGAAAGGTGTTGGTTTCAAATTTGATTTTAAATATCCCGGCGATGCTCAGGCCCATGGTGAGGATAAAGAAAATAAATATCCATACCCGGTGACGGATCGTAAACCGCCCGGTCGCAAAAATCGCCCGTTTAAAACGGTCCTGTCTTCGGGACGGATTTTGTCTGCGGTTAAATTTTTTAAAGGAGGCGCCGAGCTGTTTTTGCGTCACGATCATCAGGGCCGGCAGAAAGCTTACCGACAGCAGAAAGGCGAACATGACGCTGACCGCTGTGAAAAGGCCCAGCATGGCCACCGGCCGAATATCGCTGGTGTAAAAGGAGATGAACCCGGCGCCGGTCGTCAGGCTGGTGAACATGCAGGGAAACCAGACCTCGGTTAAGGTTTTTCGAATCGCCGGAACCGGTTCAAGGCCGGTCTTCCGGCAGGCCTCGGTGAGATGGGAAAGGACATGCATGGAGTCGGCGATGGAGATCGCGAGCAGAATCGCGCCCATGGCCGAGGTGATCATGTTGAGCTGCTCACCGCACATGACGAAAAAACCGATCGCCCAAACCAGAATAACCAAAAGGTTCACCTGGCACAGAACCGCCAGGGTCATCTGGCGGAAAATCAGCGCGATGCAGATAAACAAAAGAACGATAATAACCGGAACAAAGAACTTAAAATCGAGCTCGGAAAGCCGGTTCAACTCGACCTCGATCAGGGAGGAGCCGGAACAGAAGATACCGAACTGTTTTCCGGCGATGCGCTCGGCCGTGTGGATGATGCCGTAGACGGCGTCGCGCTTATCCTGCTCGTTCATGGGTTCAAGCTCCACATGAAGGGCCGTCATCAAAGAGTCTTTTGAGATGAGGTTGTCCCTGACAAAGGCGTTGGCCATAGCCCGGCGGCGGGCCTCTTGGGCCTTTTCGGACGAAAGGGGAGACGGCGGAACGATCTCCCGGAGCATCACCGCATCCTCGCATCCCACGAACTCCTCAAGGTTGGTCAGGCTCACGACCCGGTCAACCCCGTCGATTTTCCGCAGGGCCGTGGTCAGCTCCCGAATCGTCTCTAAGGACCGCGCGGAAAATATCGCGTCGCTTTCAAGGGCGACCACGGCGAACTCTTCGTTGCCGTAAGTCTTCTGAAACGCCCGGTAGTCCGCAAACAGCGGATCCTCCTTCTCAAAAAAAATCTCAATGTGATTGTTCTGGGTCTGTTGAGCGTAGAAATAGGCAAAGACGAGGGTTAAGGGGAGAATGACGGCAAGCAACCGCTTGGGGTGATGAATGATCTTATCGACAAGCCGATTGATGATGTCCATTGCGGGTTTCTGGTTCGCGGTTGTTTCTTTTTTGCGCATGCGAAACGATGCGTGTTTTCTTGTGCTGGTTTAAATAGGGGTTAAATGCTATCATTTTTTAAAAAAAAAACCCACTGATAAAAACAGTTTGAGTTGCGGCGATTCGCTGATACGATAAACACCGGCTTTTAAATTTTTGATTGCAAACCCCCTTGGTTTAATCATGCGGGATGCCTGATGAAGCCCACGCCCACAGCATACCACCGGTTCACCGGCTATGACCGGTATGCCATGAAGCCTCAAAAAATCGCGGCAATCCTTTTCTGGGTCGGCCTGTGCGGCCTCTTCCTCGGTCCCGCCTTTATTCATCCCCCATGTGCCGGCGCCCTGGGGGACGCCCCGGAGGATGTGGTTGTCACGTACTTTTATGCCTATATGAATAAGGACTGGGAGGGGTGCGTTGAATGCCTGGACCCGCAGTTTCTGATCGGGCTTAAACTTCAGCTTATCAACCTGATTAAGCAAACAGAAGGCTATACGCAAAAAAGGATGCTGATCGCGTTTCGCGTGGATAACATCGAGGAATTGCGGGGTATCCCGTCTAAAAAATTCTATGAGCTTTATCTGCAGGACCTGTGGGAAAGAAAAAATGCTTCCTTTGCCGGCGATTTTGATAAAGCGAAAATAAGGGTGTTAAGCACCAAAAAAATCAATGCCGAAGCCTGCCTGGTGCAGTTCTGCGCTTCCGTCAATATCGGAAACGGCAGCTATGACAGGATTCAGGAATACGCGGTTAAAAAAAAGGGCAAAAAATGGAAAATCTACAGCACGGAGCCCCTAAAGGAATCCGAGGCTAAATAGTGATCTTTTCCCCGACCCTGACCTCCACATATTTCTCCCCAAGCGCTCTTCTAAACTGATCCATGGCCCAGTCCGAGCTGTCATGGGGGGACAGGCCCACGACGGCCGGAGACACCTTTTTGACGGCTTCAATGGCATGGGTTACATCCGCCTCATTGATCCCCCGCCAGGGCGGGTTGTCGGAGCCCACGATTTTCTGCACATTGATGGGGCCCACCATGATCCTGCCGCCGTTTACCGGGTAATGCAGCCCGCCGATGATCCCGTAAATCGGCTCGTCAAAAATCGCCTGGGCCCTCTCGATGATCCGTTCAATGGTCTGATGGCCGCACCCGATGATCAGGACGATCCCCTTCCCCTCCACATTGACGGCCAGGGAATGCTCCAGGGTCAAACCCATCAAAAACAGCGCCCTGGGAATGGGTCCGATGCTGGCGATGCCTTCCTTTAAAACCGTCAGGCCGGTGATCACCTTGGCCTCGAACCCGGGGTGCCACTTGGAGCCGGACAGCTTGACCGGAGCGTATACCGGAATGTCCGGCAGGGAGACCGGGCCCCGGGACAGGCTGAAGGTCCTGGTTTTCTGCTCCTTCATGCCGCCCAGGTGATCCACATGGGGGTGGCTGATAAAAATCATGTCCAGATCAGATACCGATACCCCCAGCTTCTTCATGTTGGAAAGCAGGGGGGAAGGATGCGCTTTTTTGGTGTTCCAGCCCAAATCCATGAGGATGGTGGTATCATCGGCTTCAACCAGGTAGGAGACGCCGGGCTCGGTCTTTAAGCTGGAATCCTTGGCATAATAATCGATCAAGGGAAGGATGCTCAGGTTCTTTACGCTTCCCATGGGGGAGAGCTTGTTGAGTTTGGTTCGCGCGATTTCATCGCCGGCCTTTTTCCGGTCGTTTTTGAGTTGGATCAATTTTTTTAAAAACACCAGTCCGATGACGCAAACCAGTCCAATGAGGATATAAAGTAGAATCATGGCAGGCTCCTAAATTAATGATATTAAAATTGTTGGACATATATCAAAATATAACCTACCCTAAACCCCCTTTTAAAAAATGTCAAACGCAAACCCGTCCCCTTTGCGCACCCGGCAGAAACCGACGCCTACCTGCCGAAAAGACCGACCAGCTCGGCCTGGTCCAGAATATGCCCCTGCATTTTTTGAATCAGCAGGGCCTTGGTGGCCTTGCCGGGAATATCAACCACGGTGTCCAATGCGTAGAGTTTAAAAAAATACCGGTGGGGCTTTCCCGGCGGCGGGCAGGGGCCGCTGTAGCCGATGCGCTTAAAATCGTTTACCCCTTCCACGCATCCCTCGAGCAATGCCCCTTGCGGCGAGGCTTTTTCAGAAAGCCCGCAAGTGTCCGCAGGCAGGTTGTAGATCACCCAGTGGACAAAGACTCCCATGGGCGCGTCCGGGTCATCTGCGATCAGCGCAAAGCTCTTTGCGCCGTTTGGCGGGTTGCGCCATTGAAGCGGCGGGGAAAAATTCTCTCCGCTGCAGGTATGCTGTTTCGGAATAGCGCCGCCGTTTGAAAAAGACAGGCTTGAAATCGAAAACACAGGCTGGGTTTGCAGGGTGTCTGGCTCCTGGGCGATGCTGATGGTCGCAACCGCAGTCAACACCGCCAGAATGATTAAAGCCGATGTTTGGGCCATGGGTTTCATGAAGGCCTCCTTTGCCTGTTTACGGGCCTGACGGTTTAAACGTTTTTTTTATTGATCCTTCGGGTTCATATATTGATCCCAGTCCATCAGCAGGTTTGCCTTTTTTTGGGTGTTGCAGTCTTTACAACAGGGCACCAGGTTGCTTTTTGTGCTTTTTCCCCCTCTGGAAAGGGGCACGATATGATCCATGGTCAGCTCCTTTGCGGGGAATCTCCCTCTGCAGTAGTAGCAAATCCCCTTGGCGCAGCGGCGCTTCCACCACGGGGAGGCCCTCAGTGCTCGAGCCTTTTCCTTTTCTCTCCGAATCTCGGATTCATTCGGAGCATCTGGAAAGGAGGTCACCGCGTCTTTTTTTGATTGAGCCATTTTTTGATTTCAGCGTTTAAAATATGGTAAAACCGGTTTGATCCGTCCAGGCCCGATCTTCCGAAAAACCAGTTGATTTCCAGAAAAAACAGGGCGCTGTTTTTGGACAAATCGGAAAAAATCAGGTCAAAGCCGGCCAGATTGATTCCTGTTTTTCGGCAAAAGGCTTTCACCATATCCCGGCCTTTTTCCTGAAGACCCGGGGCCATGCGTTTGCTGATTCTCGCACCTTTGGACACCCCGGTGACAAACCGAAAGGGATCGGTCTGAACCCGCCAATAGGAAATAAGGGTCTCGCCGATCACCGCCACTCGAAGCGACCGGTTGCCGCAGGGAATATACTCCTGGATTAAAAATCCGCGCTGGCCGGTCTGCTCATAGGCCTTTGCCTGTTCAAGCGCCTGTAAAAACTTCTTTGGGGTGTCGATCAATAAGACATTATCACCCTCCCCGCCCCAGTCAAACTTAAAAACAAAGGGAAAGTCAAAGCCGGCCAGGGGTTGAGCGGGATTCTGGCGAAGGGTTAATTTTTCAAGACAGGAAAAAATACGGGTTTTCGGAAAAGGGGCGTTTTTAGATTTAAACAACTTGGCCTGGCCGATCTTGCCGGAATACCGGAACCGGGCCTCATAGTCGGGAAATACGTGAGGGCAGTTTTTTTTCGCCATCTCATAGAGGCTTTGCCGGCAGCCCTGGGGCAGGATAACCGCATCGGCCTTTTGAATGGCGGCAAGCTCCGCCTCACTCGGATCCCGGCCCGCGCAGAGCATGTTTGCATCCGCGCAAACGCATGGATGAAAAGAAAGGATCATCAATAGCCCAGCCTTCGCATGGCCCTGGCATCCCGGCTCCAGTTTTTTTCAATCCGGACAAAAAGTTTTAAATAAACCTTGGCTCCGAGCATTCGCCCAATATCTTTGCGGGCCGCCTCGCCGATGGCGCCCAGCATTTTTCCCTGTTTCCCTATGATAATCCCCTTCTGGGAATCCCGCTCCACATGGATCGTGGCATGGATCAGCACCCGGTCTTTTTCAGCATCCGCCTCATACGATTCGATGGTCACCGCCGTGGCATACGGCACCTCCCGGCCGGTGGAATGAAACACCTTTTCACGGATCAGCTCGGAGGCGAGAAACCGTTCGGGCATGTCGGTGACCATATCCTCGGGGAAATAGGGCGGGCCGTCCGGCAACAGCTTTTGCATGGCGGCGAGCAGATCATCGACCTGGGTTCCTTTTGCGGCCGATATGGGAACAATCGCCTCAAAGCAATAGGCCTTTGACCAGTCATCCATGAGCTTGAGCAGCGAGGATTTTTTAACCAGATCGATTTTATTTAGGGCGAGAATCACCGGCGCATGCTTTTTGTTGCGAAGCGTGGATAGAATCAGTTCCTCAGACTCCGGGTCCGGGTGGGCCGCGTCCGCCACCATCAGCAGCACATCGATGTCATTCATGGCGGCAAGCGCCACCGCCACGATCCGTTGATTAAACGTCTTTTTGCTCCTGTGAATCCCCGGGGTGTCTAAAAAAACAATCTGAGCACCGGGCCGGTGGACGACGCCGGCGATCCGGTTTCTCGTGGTCTGGGGCTTTTCCGAGGTGATGGAGATTTTTTCCCCGAGCATGCGGTTTAGAAGCGTGGATTTTCCAGCGTTGGGCGGCCCGGAAATGGCGGCAAACCCGGATTTAAAACTGGACTGTTCGATGCCTGTCACGGCTTATTCCTTGATGAAGTCGCAAAAAGTCCAAACTGTTCGCTTCGTGAGTCTTTGAGGCGGCCCGAACGCAGCACCCGGCTTCGGTTATTCTTCTCCGAACCCGAGAAGACGACATACCGCTTCCCAGACCGCCTCCCTTCCCTGCCGCGACTTCGCTGAAAAGCAGATCAAGCCATCGGCATTTACTGAAAGCGCAGCAGCGATCTCTTGGCGCCGGTTTTTCTGGGCGGTTTTGGAAAGCTTATCCGCCTTGGTCAGCACCGGCAGCACCGGAATGTGATGAATACCCATCCACTGCATCAGATCGTGTTCGTCCGGGCCGGGGGTGCGGCGGATATCTAAAATCAGCACCACCCCTTTTAAGGTCTTCCGGGTGGAAAGATAGGTTTCAATCATCGGGCCCCAGGTTTTTTGAATGCGCTCCGGGACCCGGGCGTAACCGTATCCCGGCAGGTCCACAAACACCATCCGGTCGTTGATGCTGAAAAAATTAAGAAGCTGGGTCCGGCCGGGGGTGGCGCTGGTCTTGACCAGCCTTTTCCGGTTGACCAGGGTATTGATCAGAGACGATTTGCCCACATTGGACCTGCCGGCAAAAGCCACCTCCGGAAGCCCTTCCGAAGGATAGTGCGCCGGTTTAACGGCGCTTTTGATAAATTCAGCCGACCTGATGATCAATGCCCCTTCACACCACCTTGTTTAACGGGTATTCGATGATCCCTTCGGCACCGTGGGCCAACAGCACAGGGATAAGGTCCCTGACCGTGTCGGCGCTGACCACGGTTTCCACCGAAAACCAGCTGGATTGATAAAGGGATGCCACGGTGGGGGCGTTTAAGCTGGGCAGCAGGGATACGATCTCTGCCAGGCGGGCATCCGGAACGTTCATTTTCAGGCCGACCATTTTCCCGGCCAAAAGCGCCCCCTTGAGAAGCAGGGCGATCTGCTCTATTTTTTTCCGCTTTTTTGGATTCTTCCAGACCTTGTGGTTGGCGATCAGCTGGGTGTTGGTCTGCATCATTTCATGGATGATGCGAAGCCCGTGCGCCCGGATCGTGGATTCGGTTTCGGTGATTTCGACAATGGCGTCCGCCAGGTTGGAGACCACCTTGGCCTCGGTGGC
>CAZFWD010000290.1:0-7854 GCA_964522535.1 uncultured Desulfonema sp. | reverse complement strand
ACCTTCGGGAATCCAGATACCACCAGTAATCCTTCAAGGGCATATCCATTTCCTTCATTCGCGCCTCAAGCCGATCAAACCGCTCCTCCCGCTGGCTTCCCCCGATGATTTCCCCGATGCGGGGAAAGAGAACATCCATGGCCGCAACGGTTCGGCCGTCGTCGTTTTGCCGCATGTAAAACGGTTTTATCTCCTTGGGATAGTTATAGACGATGACGGGCTGCTTGAAATGCTTTTCCGTGAGGAAGCGCTCGTGCTCGGACTGGAGGTCTTTGCCGTATGCGACCTCATACTCGAACTTCTCCCTGGAGGCTTCCAGGATGCAAATCGCCTCCTCATAGGGGATCCGCTTAAAATCGTGGGACAGGATGTTATCGATGGTGGTCGACAACTCCTTGTCCACAAACTTCGCAAAAAGCGCCAGGTCCGAAGCGCAGTTTTCCAGAACCGTTTGGGCCAGGTACTTGAGCATCTCCTCGGCGAGATCCATATCCCCTTCAAGGTCGCAAAACGCCATCTCGGGTTCCAGCATCCAGAACTCCGCCGCGTGCCGCGAGGTGTTGGAGTTTTCCGCGCGAAAGGTGGGGCCGAAGGTATACACATCCCCCAGGGCCAGGGCGAACATCTCCGCGGACAGTTGGCCGGACACGGTCAGCCCCGCTTCCCTGCCGAAAAAGTCCGCGCTGTAATCGACTCTTCCGTCGCTGCGGGGAAGCTTCTCCAGGTCAAGGGCGGTCACTCGAAACAGCTCCCCCGCGCCTTCGCAGTCGGAACCGGTCAGTATCGGGGTATGAATATAGAAAAACCCTCTGTCCCTGAAAAATTTGTGGATGGCGAATGAAAGCTCGGAGCGGATCCGAAAGGCCGCGCCGTACTTGTTGGTTCGGGGCCTCAGGTGGGCGATGGTCCGCAAAAACTCATCGGTGTGCCGTTTTTTCTGAAGGGGATAGTTCTCCGGAGCCATGCTGATGATGTCCACCTGTTTTGCGGAAACCTCCCATTTCTGGCCGGATCCCGGAGATTCCACCAGGCTGCCGGAAACCGCCACCGCGGAACCGGCAATCAGCCGGGTAATCTCATCATAATTGTTTAAGGAGCTGTCGGCGACAACCTGAATATTTTTCAGGCAGGAGCCGTCATTGATCTCCATAAACGAGAAACCCTTGGAATCCCTCCGGGTCCTGACCCACCCCTTGACCACAACCTCGTCAAGGGGCGTGTCAAGGGTTAGCAGCTTGTTGATCTTTATGCGTTTATTCATATGCCACCCTGTCACAGGACATGAATGTTTTTCTTTTTGCAGATCTCCCGAAGCACCTTCGGCCACACGGAAACGGTCACCTCGCCGATGTGCGCCGTGCGCAGCAGATACATAAAGGTCCGGGCCTGCCCGATGCCGCCGCCGATGGAAAGCGGTATCTCATCGTTTAAAATCGCCTGGTGGTAAGGAAGCTTTAAAAAGTCCTCCTGCCCGGACATTTTGAGCTGAAGCTTCAAAGTCTCCTTGGTCACCCGTATTCCCATGGAGGTCAGCTCGTGGCGGCGCTTGGTCACCGGGTTCCAGACCAGGATGTCGCCGTTTAACCCGTAATACTGCTCGCCGTTTTTAACAATAGTCGGGGTGATCCAGTCATCATAGTCCGCGGCCCGCATCTCGTGGGGATAACCGTCTTTTAGAATCTGACCGATCCCGATGATGAAAATCGCCGGGGCTTTGTCCTGGATGACCCGGGTTTCCCGTTCCTTGCGCGGCAAGTCCGGATACATGTCCAGGATTTCTTCGGCATGGAGGAAAACAAGCTCTTCCGGGATTTCGGGGTATCGGTCGGTTTTTAAAGCCGGGAACATCTCCTGGGCCAGGTTTCCCGCGCCCCGAATCACCTTCCAGAGTTTGCCGACAACCTCTTTTAAAAAATCGATGTTCCGGTCTTCTGCGGTGATCGCCCGCTCCCAGTCCCACTGATCCACATAGGCGCTGTGGTCATGATCCAGGAAATAGTCCTTTCGCACCGCCCGCATATCGGTGCAGATGCCCTCCCCGACCTTGCAGTCAAACTGCTTGAGCGCCATGCGTTTCCACTTGGTGGCCGCCTGAACCACCTGGACCCGAATCGGATTATCCAGCCCCAGCCCGCAGGGAAACTCCACCGGGGTTCGCGAACCGTCCCGATCCAGGTAATCGTTCATGCCGCTGTCCCGATCCACGATCAAGGGGACCTGAACCATCTGCAGGTTGAGCTCCCTGCATAAATTCGCCTCGATGTAATTCTTTATGGCAAAGACGGCCTTCATTCTTTCCATGGGGGAAAGAAGCGCCTCATAGTCATCGGGCAGGTCCTTTTCCAGTTCCTCGTAGTTTCCGATTCCCGGTCCGGCCAGATCCGCTTTCTTGCCTGTCATGTGTGCCTCCCTCCATTCTGCTCGACTGCTTGGTTTGATCCAATCGTAAAAAGCCAACTGTTAGCAGGATTAAAGCTAAAGCTCATAGAGCGTGTCATCCTTTTTGGGCGGAATCATTTTTTTTCCAACACGCCCGCCCTTTTTTCCGGGCAGCACAAACGGCTCCTCCTCTTCCATGAGGTCGCCCATCTCGGCCTCGATGCTTTCCGGATCCTCACCGGACTCCATGCGGGTCAACGCCTCTTCCATGCCCCGTCCGAGTTCCATGCCCGTCACGTCCGTGAGCTTGCGCATCAGGCGCGCGGCCTGACGGGGGTCGTCCTCGTTGATCCCCTCGGCCTCCCGCCCCATCAGCTCCATGGCCTTTTCCATCTTGGACGCATCAATGGGCAGCTCCGTGTCGTCGGCCTCCTGAGCCCTTCCGGTCACGGCAAACATCGATACCTGCCGGGTCAGCCGGGTCTTTTTGCACCTCGGGCAGATCGGAAGGGTTTTGGTGTTCACGGTTTTTGAAAAAAAATTAAACACCATGTGGCAGTTTTTGCAGTAAAATTCATAGATCGGCATGTGTTCCTCCGTTTTCTATAAATCCCCTACCCTGCTGAAGCCAGGCAGACGCAGCAAATTTTTTTTACAGGAACATATCGCAAAAAACAACCCACAAGTCAATTTTTTCAAAAACAAACCCGCATAGCCGATTTTTCTGTTTGACATCCCCGGCTTCACATACTAATAGTTCGTATGCGAAGGATTTAAACAATGTCAAAACTGCCGGATGATTTGCCCGAATGCATGGTCTTCCTTCTGGGAAAGGCTTACCAGAAGGCCCACGGGGATTTCGCCAAACGGCTCAAGCCCCATGGCCTGACCAATATGCAGCACCTGGTGCTGGAGGGGCTGTGGTACCGCGAAGGAATGACCGCCGCGGAAATCGGCAAGCTGCTGATCCTGGACAAGGCCACCCTGTCCGGGGTATTGGAGCGGATGGCCGATACCGGCTGGATCATCAAAAAACAGGACCCCGGTGACGGGCGTGTGCAACGGATCTACCCTTCTGAAAAGGCCAACCAAATGAAGGAGCGCCTCATCGCGGAGCGGAAAAAGGCAAACCAGAAAATCTTAAAAACCCTTAAACCGGCGGAACGCATTTTATTAAAGCGTTTGTTGAGAGATTTAATATAATTTACTTAAATTTCAATTAAAAGGAGAAAACGCTATGCTGCTGCTTAACCCGAAAACAGAGGGATTTGCTCACCTGGATGAAAAATCCAGGCAGATCATGAAAAAGACCGTTGAATACTTTGAATCCAGGGGGAAAAAAAGGCTGAAATCAGACAACCACGAACGGATCTGGTACGCTGATTTTATAGCCTTTCTTAAGGATAATCAGATCTTCGCCACCCTGCTGACCCCGGATCAGTATGCCGAGGGGAACCCGGACATGCGCTGGGACACCTTCCGGAACTGCGACTTCAACGAAATTTTGGGGTTTTACACCCTCTCCCACTGGTACGCCTGGCAGGTCTCCATTCTGGGGTTGGGCCCGCTCTGGATGAGCAAAAATGAAAAGATGAAGAAAAAAACCGCAGCCCTGCTCAAGGACGGCGGCATCTTCGCCTTTGGGCTTTCTGAAAGGGCGCACGGCGCGGATCTGTATTCCTCGGAGATGGCCTTAACCCCCCTGGGAGACGGCAAGTATGTGGCGGACGGCGGAAAATACTATATCGGCAATGCGAATAAGGCGGCCATCGTCTCCACCTTCGGCAAGAACTCCGAAACCGACGAATACGTGTTTTTTGCGGTCAGCCCGGAGCATCAAAACTACAGCCTGGTCCAGAACGTGGTGAACTGGGACGGTTATGTGGCCGAATACGCCTTAAACGGCTACCCGATCACGGATGAGGACATCCTCTCCACCGGGCGGGACGCCTGGGACGACGCCTTAAACACCGTCAATGTCGGCAAATTCAACCTGGGATGGGCCTCCATCGGCATCTGCACCCATGCCTTTTATGAGGCCATCAACCACGCCAGCCACCGAAACCTTTACGGCAAATGGGTCACGGACTTTCCCCACATCAAACAGCTTTTCACCGACGCCTACGCCCGGCTGGTGGCCATGAGGCTGTTTGCCCAGCGGGCCACCGATTACATGCGCTCCGCCTCGGAAAACGACCGCAGGTATCTGCTTTACAACCCCATGGTCAAAATGAAGGTCACCACCCAGGGGGAGGAGGTCATCAACCTGCTCTGGGACGTGATCGCGGCCAGAGGGTTTGAAAAGGACATGTACTTTGAGATGGCGGTCAAGGACATTCGGGCCCTGCCCAAGCTTGAAGGCACGGTGCATGTCAACATGGCGCTGATCATTAAATTCATGCCCAACTTTTTCTTCAACCCGGCCGAGTACCCGGAGATCCCGGTCCGTAGCGATCCGAAAAACGACGACTTCATGTTCCATCAGGGGCTGACCAAGGGGCTGGGAAAAACCCAGTTCCATGATTACACCATCGCCTACGGTAATGTGGATCTCAAAAACGTTAACATCTTCAAGGAACAGATCGAGGCGTTAAAGGCGTTTCTGATGACCGCCCCGCCCAACGCCGAACAGGCCAAAAATATCGACTTTCTGCTCTCCCTGGGCGAGCTGTTCACCCTGGTGGCCTACGGCCAACTGCTGCTTGAAAAATACAAAATGCAGGGTCTTGAAGACGACCTGATGGAACAGATTTTTGATTTTATGGTTCGCGATTTTTCGAAGTTTGCGCTTCAGATCTACTCCAAGCCCGACAGCACGGATCAGCAGATGGCCTTATGCCTGAAGATGATCAAAAAACCGGTGGTGGACAATGAACGGTTTGAACGGTTCTGGGAAAGCCATGTGTTTGCTCTAAAAGATACCTATGAGATGAAGCCGTAGAAAAAAGGTAGAAGGTGGAAGGTGGAAGGCTGAAGGGGGCAGCTACTTGACCCCCAGCACCTTATCGATGATGCCGCGGCCGAATAAAAAGCTCATCATGGCCGAATAAAAATTCGGCGTATGCCTTTTGATGGCCCAGTAAAGCTTGGCGTCCGGCTGAGGGACAGAGTAGAGGCGGTTTCTTTTGATGCAGCGGATGATGTGGCGGCTGACGCTTTCCGAAGTCCCCAAAGACCAGTTGAAAAACGCATTGGCCCGTTCAATCTGTTTTTTATCGGTAATCCGTGACTGATCCAGGATGTTGGTTTTAAAAAATGTGGGACAAACCACGGTCACGCCGATGTTGTGGTATCTCAGCTCCATTCGAATGGTCTCAGACAAAGAAATCACGCCGGCCTTGGTGACATTGTAAGGCCCCATTTCAGCCAGGGAGCAGAAACCCGCGGCCGACGCGGTGTTGACGATGTGGCCGCGGCCCTGTTTTTTAAACAACGGGATAAATGCCTTGCATCCGTAAATCACGCCCATAAGGTTAATCCCCAGAATCCATTGCCAGTCTTCCAGAGGAATGTCTTCCATTACACCGATCGACGACACCCCGGCGTTGTTGACAATGATGTCTGCGCCGCCCCATGCTGAAACCGCGGCATCCGCCAAGCCCTTTACCTGATCCCATTTCGCCACATCGCAGCAGACCGCCAGGCCCTTGCCGCCGGCGGCCTCCACGAGTTTTTCGGTCTCCTCGGCCCTTTCCATATTGATGTCCGCGATCAGGATGTTCCATCCCATTTTGGCAAACTCCAGGGACAAGGCCCGTCCCAGGCCGCTGCCCGCGCCGGTGATCACAATGCGTTTGCTTGGAAATTTTTTCATGTCGTTTTCCTTCCGCGACAATAGACGGTTCGTTTTTTTAAGTTTTCTTGCGGATCAGCTCCGGCAGCTCGGCGACCAGCTCCCGGGTCGTCCTGGTGGGTTGCCAGCCCAGTTCCTGTTTCGCCTTTGTGCTTTCCACGATGATGGGATGGCGAAGGCTCAGCCAGGACGGGTGAAAATAATCGCTCAGATGAAGGGTCCAGGCCATTTTTGCGATCAGATGGACCACGGCAAACGGCAGGGTGATCATCGGTTTGTTAAGGATTTTCGCCACCTCTTTGATATCGAGCCAGTCATCGGAAGCGATGTTAAACGCGCCGCGCAGATTTTTTTTCAACGACAGACAAACGGCCTCGGCCACATCCCCGTCCCAGACCAGCTGCAGGTACTGGGGAGGACCTTTAACCGCGGACAAAATTTTTTGCGAAAAAAATTCATTGGCCAGGTTGTCGATGGTGGGGCCCACAAAGATGCTAGGTCTGAGCCTGACGATGGATATGTCCGGGTATTTTTTTTCAAACGCATCCAGCCAGTCTTCCACCAGGGCCTTTGCCCGGGCGTAGTAAAAATCAAGGCTGGGACGCCTCGGCCAGTCTTCATTTAAGGGCACCGAGTTATCCGGCCATGAGCCGTAGGAAGCGACGCTGGAGGTGTAGACAATTTTTTGAATTCCGGATTCGGCGGCCATGCGAAAAACATTCTTTGAGCCGTCAATGTTGATGGAATCGATCTCGGCATCGGATTTGCGGATCGGCATCACCACAAACGCCAGATGCACCAGGGCGTCGCATCCTTTCAGATCGGACCTGATGGCCGCATCCCGAACATCCCGCCTGATAAATGTGAGCTTTTCGGTCTTCGGCGGGGGCTTGATATCAATCCCGACAATTTCTTCAATGTCCTTGTCTTTTTCAAGCAGCCGATACAAAACCTGACCCAGATACCCGCTGATGCCGGTGATAGCAACCTTCATGGTTTTTTTCTCTCTCAAAAACGGTTACAGGCGCGGGGGCTGAAGCTCCCCCCGCTCCATGGTTTTAAAAAATCCGGTATACACGCAGGATTTGACCGGCAGAATCGCGCCGTTGGGGCATATGGCCGTGCAATCGCCGCAGGCCACGCATTCATTAAACACATCGGTCCGCATTCTCGCCTTCTTGTTTTCAACTACCAGCGCGTCCGCGGGACACGCCCTCACGCACCAGCCGCATCCATCGCACTTTTCAGGGTCGATTTTTACGACGCCGTTATGAATCTGCTGAAAATCATCATATACCGGAATCCGCCTTTTTTCAAAAAAGTTTAAATTTTTTCCCATGTTCGGTCTCCCTCCTCTAAATGTTTTCAATCTGGATTCATGAGTAAAAAGTCCACTGTGAGCGAGATTGAGGCTTTCTCCCCGAAAGACTCACGAAGCGAACAGTTTGGACTTCCAAGGAATTTATATTTTTCCAGTTTAAAAAATGAACAAATTAACCACAGAGAGCACAAAGGACGCAGAGAAATAATATTTTTTTCTCTGTGCGCTCTGTGGTAAAAAAATTTCTAAAAACCCGATAAGTTACTTTCTGCAAAAATGCCGCAAAACGGAATAGACAGCTTTTTACGGTTCCATCGAGCTTAGTAGATCACTTTTTTAGCACCATCTTCATACCAGTCCA
>CAZFWD010000289.1:0-3348 GCA_964522535.1 uncultured Desulfonema sp. | reverse complement strand
CCATGTTGTTTGCCGGCAAATACGAAAGCATTCGGCGAATTCGGGCGATCGCGTCCGCCTCGGACTCGCATGCGAAATGCGCCACCCCGCTTTTCTCATTATGGGTCATGGCCCCGCCCAGCTCCTCAAAGCTGATCTCCTCGCCGGTCACCGACTTGATGACCTCGGGACCGGTGATGAACATGTGGCTTGTATTTTTCACCATAAAAATCCAGTCGGTCATGGCGGGAGAATACACGGCGCCACCTGCGGTGGGCCCCATGATCGCCGAAATCTGCGGAATAACCCCCGAATAAATGGAATTGCGGTAAAAAATGTCGCCGTACCCGGAAAGGGCGTTCACCCCTTCCTGAATCCTTGCCCCGCCCGAGTCGTTAAACCCGACAACCGGAGCCCCCGCCTTGGCGGCCATATCCATGATCTTGCAGATCTTTTTGGCATGCATCTCGCCCAGGGTGCCCGCCCTCGAGGTAAAGTCCTGGGAAAAAGAAAACACGGGCCGGCCGTCAACCCTGCCGTAACCGGTGATCACCCCGTCCGAAGGGATGTCCACCGTTTCCATGCCGAAATTGACACACCGGTGCTTGACGAACATATCCACCTCGCGGAAGCTGCCGGCGTCAAAAAGCAGATCCAGCCTTTCCCGGGCGGTCTTTTTTCCAAGCCCCTTCTGTTTGGCCACGCTTTTTTCACCGCCCATTTCAAGGGCTTTTTGCCTCAAGGCGTTCAACTCGTTAATTTTGTCTGAAACACTTCCCATGATATTGTCCTTTCCGATTTTCAGCCTCCGCAAATCATGAAAAATCTCCGGGGGTATGCTTACCACATTCGCTTAAAAAATCTAACAATTTTTTTGCCGCCGCCGTGGGCGCGGTTCCGCCTTTTTCCACCGCCCGAATCAACTCCGGCAGGGTCTTCTGAACCTCCGGGATCTTGTAAAACCAGTTCTTGAGGCCATCCTCCAGCAGAAACCCCATCCAGGAAACCGCCTGTTTCCGGCGTTTTTCCCCAAGCGCCCCGGTCTTTTCCAGCCTTTTGCGGTGTTCCATGACCGTGTTCCATACCGCGTCAATCCCGGTCAGGTTCAGGGCGCTGCAGGTCAGGACCGGGGGGGTCCAGTCCGAAGACCCCGGCCGCATCAATTGCAGGGCGCTCTCATAGTCCCTTCGCGTCTGCCGGGCCTTATCGACATTGTTGCCGTCCGCCTTGTTGACGACGACGGCGTCGGCGAGTTCGAGAATCCCGCGCTTAATCCCCTGAAGTTCATCCCCGGCCCCGGCCAGTATCAGCACCAAAAAAAAATCGACCATCGAAGCCACCGATACCTCCGATTGCCCGACGCCGACGGTCTCCACAAAAATCACATCAAACCCGGCCGCCTCGCACACCAGGATCGACTCCCGTGTTTTTCTGGCCACGCCGCCCAGGGTGCCGCCTGATGGAGAGGGACGGATAAAGGCGCGTTCATGGACGGAAAGCTTTTCCATGCGGGTCTTGTCCCCCAGAATGCTTCCGCCGCTTTTGGCGCTGCTGGGGTCCACCGCTAGAATGGCGACACGATGGCCTTCATCAACCAGCTTTAAACCGAGGCTTTCAATAAAGGTGCTCTTTCCGGCGCCGGGCACCCCGGTGATCCCCAGGCGCACCGCCTGCCCCGAATAGGGTATCAGCCCGTCAACCACCGAAGCGATGAGGCCCTGATGCGCCGGATGGGCGCTTTCAATCAGGGTAATGGTCTTGGCAAGAACCTTTCGATCCCCTTCGCGAACCCCCTGAATGTAATATTGGGGATCGGTTTCCATTATCGCTGTTCCAGCGCATTCAGCACCTGGTTTGCCGACTCGGTCACCACGGTTCCCGGCCCGAATACCTTGGCCACCCCGGCGTTGAATAGAAACGCATAGTCCGCGGGAGGAATGATGCCGCCCACAACCACGAGGATATCCCCGCCGCCCAGTTTTTTGAGGGATGCGATCAGTTCGGGCACCAGCACCTTGTGACCCGCGGCAAGGCTGGATACCCCCACCACATGCACGTCATTCTCAATCGCCATGCGGGCGGCCTCCTCGGGGGTCTGAAACATGGGGCTGATGTCCACGTCAAACCCCATATCCGCAAACGCCGTAGCCACCACCTTGATGCCGCGATCATGGCCGTCCTGGCCCATCTTGGTCACCAGGATTCTGGGCCTGCGCCCTTCCCTTGCCATAAACGCTTCGGTTCGTTTTCGAAGGGCTGCGATAATCTCGCTGTCTTGATACTCCGCGGCGTAAATCCCCGATATACACTGGGTCGTGGCCACATACCGGCCGAAAACCTTTTCCATGGCATCCGAAATCTCCCCCACCGTGGCTCGCGCGCGGACGGCCCGAATGCAGACCTCCAACAGGTTGCCCCCTTTCTCCGCACAACCGGTGATTTCATCCAGCACCGCCTGAACCGCCCGCTTGTCCCTTTGCTGTTTGATCGTCTTCAGCCTTGCGATCTGTTCGTCCCTGACCTCGGCGGGGATTTCGCGCACGTCCATGGAGGCTTCATCAGGCACCTTATATTTGTTCACGCCGACAATGACATCCTTGCCCTGGTCGATTCGGGCCTGACGCCGCGCCGATGCCTCCTCGATCCGCATCTTGGGCATACCGGACACGATCGCCTTGGCCATGCCGCCGAGCCGCTCCACCTCGTCCATCACCTTGCGGGAGGCCTCAATGATCTCATGGGTCAGGGATTCCACATAATAGGATCCGCCCAGGGGATCCACCACGCGGGTCACCTGGGATTCCTCCTGCACAATGATCTGGGTATTCCGGGCGACCCTGGCCGACAGGTCCGTCGGAAGGCTCACGGCCTCGTCAAAAGAATTCGTGTGAAGCGACTGGGTTCCGCCGAGAACGGCGGCCAGGCACTCGATGGTGGTCCGAATGATGTTGTTGTAAGGATCCTGCTGGGTCAGGCTCCAGCCGGAGGTCTGGCAATGCGTCCTCAGCATCAGGGAGTCGGGGCGCTTCGGATTGAAGGGGCTCATCAGATCGGCCCATAAAAACCGCGCCGCGCGCAGCATGGCGATCTCCATAAAAAAATTCATGCCGATCCCGAAGAAAAACGAAAGCCGCGGCGCAAACTCATCAATATCAAGGCCTGCGGCCAACGCCGCCTTGACGTATTCCAGCCCGTCGGCCAGGGTAAAAGCGGTCTGCAGCACCGCATCCGCCCCCGCCTCCATCATATGATAGCCGCTGATGCTCACCGTATTGTACTTGGGCATGTGGCTGGAGCAGTAGCCGATGATGTCGGATACGATCCGCATGGATGGCTCCGGCGGGTAAATATAGGTATTCCGGGTCAGGT
>CAZFWD010000288.1:0-9721 GCA_964522535.1 uncultured Desulfonema sp. | reverse complement strand
CGGTCTTTGCCAAAATCGCGAAAAACCATTCTTTTTTGGTATACGCCGGAATGGATGGCAGGCCGTCGAATTGGGAAGCCGCCTCGTCGATTTTTTTTTCAAAACCGTTGCAGAGCTGGTTTACGCTGAAAAAGATGGCGTCGTTTTCGTCTCCATAGGTGTTTTCAAAGGAGATCAGGCTGTCAAACAGCCAGCCGCTTTCTATGATTTTTTCCTGAATCCGTGATTTTGCGTGATGGATATCCGCGATGACCTGGTTGAAGAAAGCATCCCGCGCAAGCTCCATGAAGAAGACAAACCCTTCCCCGATTTTTAGATAATGCTGAAACCGGGGCTGGTTGATGAGCAGATGGGTATACCACTGCTCAAGCGTTTTTTCGGTTTTCGAGCCGCCGAGGGTGATTTCGGGGATTCTTTTTAGTATGGCCGAGAGGCTGGGGGACAGGCACCGAATCGCGGGGGCAAGCTGCAGGGAAATCCTTCGCTGGCTGGCGATATCCTTCAGATAGGCCTTAAAGTCCGTGATCGGCGTAGGTGGGATTTTAACCACCAGCGGCTCGTCATAGATCACCTTATAGCACGTGCTTTTGCTTTCCACCCGTTCACCGATCTGCCGAATGCTCATTCTTCGGCTTTTCAGCCCGTCCCGGCACCGAATGCGAAGCTCGTAGATGGAATCGGCGGTGGTCTCGGACGGAATCAGCTTGTATTTCGGGCTTTCGGCCGTGATGGTATCCTTGTTCTGCAGCCTGAAAAGTTTCAGAAAGAAAGCAATAATTTTTTGAATATCAGTCATTTATAAACTATTTTTCCGGCCATCGGCGGCACAAGGGTCATCCGCCGATGGAGACCATTTTGTCGGCCCGGGTGGCGGCGCCGATGGCCTTGGGGTGACGGTGGGGCTTGCGCTGGGCCGCCTTCATGAAAATTTTCGCCAGATCTTCGTCCAACAGCCCGGCGCGCAGGGGGGTTTTGATGTCCTCGCTGATGCCGGAAAGCAGGCAGGGACGGATGCGGCCGTCGGCGGTCAGCCGAAGCCGGTTGCAGGTGTCGCAGAAATGATGGCTGACCGCGCTGATAAACCCGATTTCTCCGGGGGCGTTTTTAAACCGAAAGCGGCCGGCCGGGCCGTCGAGCGCTTCATTTTGCACGGGGATCAGTTCGCCGATCTGCTGAATCCGGGACCTGATCTGATCATAAAACAGCGGATCAGCCTTTGAGGCCAGGGCCCGGCCGATGGGCATGTACTCGATGAACCGGATATGAAACGGGTAGTTGAGGGACAGCCTTGCGAGATCCACCAGTTCATGATCGTTGATCTTGTTTAACACCACCACATTAAGCTTGATGGGTGAAAACCCCTTTTGATGGGCGCTGGTGATTCCTTCCCAGACCGTGTCAAAAAGATCCCGGCCCGTGATTCTGTGGTAGGTTTTTGAGTCCAGGGTGTCTAAGCTGATGTTGATCCGCCGAATGCCGGCCTCGGCGATGTCGTCGATGCTTTCGGCGAGCATGACCCCGTTGGTGGTCAGGGAGATATCCTTCAGACCCTCGATGCGGCAGAGCTTTTTTAAAAAATCGCAGGCGCCTTTTCGGACCAGGGGCTCCCCGCCGGTCACTCTGACCTTGGTGATCCCCAGGCGAACCCCGATGCGGACAAGCCTTAAAATCTCCTCATACCTTAGGATCTCCCGGTGAAGGAGCTTGGGGGCGGCTTCTGCGGGGTTGCAGTAGATACAGCGCAGGTTGCACCGGTCGGTGATGGATATTCTAAGATAATTCAAATATCTGCCGTATCGATCGACAAGACGGTTGGGGGGAAGCTTCATGGGAATTGGGCCCTATTCATGGCGATTGAATTTGTCCCGGTATTCGGGAATGGAGATCATGGGCGGCCGTTCATGGGCCTCAATATGATAAAGATCGGCCTGGTACGCCCCTGGGATTCGGTTGTACTGAATCATCTCATCAAAAAGCGTTTTGTTAATGGTGATGTTGTGAAGGAGTTCGATCCTTCTGAGAAAGGTTTTTAAGATCACAAACGCCATCCGTCCCAGGGCCTTGGTGTCCTGGTTCCGGTGCACCCGGCGGTTCAGGTCCACCTGGGCCATCACATCCATTCCCCATCTTTCATAAATATCTAAAATCATGCTTGTTTCTACACCATATCCGATGGGGAAGGGGATGTTTTCAAACAGCTCCCTAAACCCGGCATACTCCCCGGACAGCGGCTGAAGGATCTGGGTCAGCTCCGGGAAAAACAGGGAAAACAGGGGGCGGATAATCAGTTCCGTGACCCTGCCCCCGCCGGTGGGGCGGATCTTTTGGTGGTCCGCGGCGATCGGTCGGTCATAGAAGGCCTTGGTGTACTTAATTCCGTCATGCAAAAGCAGCGGCCCGATCAGTCCGTAGGCAAATCGGTGATGGATGTTTTTAATATCCGCATCCAGGTAGACGATGATATCCCCTTGCGTGATGTAGAGCGCTTTCCAGAGGTTTTCCCCTTTGCCGCTGAAATCCTCAAGATGGGGAAGGATGTGGCTGGCCTCATAAACCACGGCGCCGTAGCTCTGGGCGATATCCAGGGTGCTGTCGGTGGAGCCGGAATCGACCACCACGATTTCATCAATTAGGGGAAACCGGGTCATCAGTTCCGATTTTAAGATAATGATTTCCTTGCCGATGGTTTTTTCTTCATTTAAGGTCGGCAGGCATAATGAGATGGACAGGTTTTTTCTGTCCTTTTCCTCAACCAGCCGGCGAATGTCCGAAAACTCGGAATGATGAAAGGTATTTTTGTTTAACCAGTCAGGATTCATCGCACACCCCCCTGTCGATGGCCATGATGACCCCGAGAACCTGGGCGATGCCGGTGAATATGGGATCGATTTTTATGGAGGCGTTTTCCAGGTGGACGTTTTTACCCTCCGTGATCCCTATGGTGACCGCAGGGATTTTTTTGGCGAGGAAAATGGAAAGCTCCGAGGCGCTGGATTCGGACACCGGGGTCAGGCCGAGCCGCTTCATGATGGCCACTGTGCCTTTGACCAGGGGATGCCGGTATTTTAATGTCGCCGCGTTCTGGTTGCTGATGACGTTTAATTTAAGCCGGACGTTGTGTTCATGACTGATGCCGTCCACAATATCCTTTATTTCGGAATACATCCGTTTGACCATCTCATCGGAATCGCTTTGAATCTCAAACCCGAGCATGGCGTCTAAGGCGATCGTTCCATGCTTGAATCCGCCGCTTATTTTTCCGATGATGATGCGGGAGCGGGGCCGCCGGGGAAGGCTGATTTTTAAGATTTCATCAATGACCTCATGCAGGAGCAGAATCGCGTTCGGCTTGTACCGGTGCTCCCAACCGGCCGTCGGCTCGATATTGCAGTGGATTTCGCCCCGAATGATTCCTTCCGAATAATAGTTCAGGCGCCCCAGTTCCGCGCCTTCCACGATCACCGCGCCCCGGATCGGTTCATCCCAGGTGTTTAACAGGTGACGGATTCCCTGGAGGTTTCCCTTTCCGATGGAATGGATGGTTCCGGCAAGGACGATGTCCGATTCAAATGAAAGATTGAGTTTTTGAAAAATAAAGGGGAGTGCGGCCAGCACGCCCACCCCCGCGGAGTTGTCGATGATCCCCGGGCCGGTGATGGAATTTTTTCGAATGGTGTAGTTGTAATCCACGTCCGAATTAAAATAGGTGTCCAGATGGGCGACAATAAAGATGGGCGGCTTTTCGCCGCCGGAGGCGCCCATGATGATCCCGATGGGGTTGTTGTAGTCGTCGGAGGAGCAGAAATCGGTCTGGGCGTCGGACAGCCGCTCGAGAAAAACCTGGGCCCTGGCCTGCTCGTGGAAGGTGGGGGCCGGGACCTGTCCGATCAGCACGATATTGGAAATGATCACATCTTTTAAGGACCTGATCTGATCCACAAAGTACGGCAGTTTTTTAAGTATGTCCTCCATCGGGCGTCCTTTTGATCATTCCCACCGGGCTTGAAATATATATGCGTTGAATACACCATGCCGGCGTAAACGGTCAATACTTTCTCCGCCTTTGAATGAGGGGACGTATATCTGATTATAAGTTTTTATTCCAGTTTCAATCCTTTTTCAATGACTGCTTTTTCTCCTCTTTGGATTGCTGCGCATATGGCGGACTGGGTAACCCCAAACTGACCGGCCAGGTATACCTGGCTTAACCCCAATTCCCTTGATGCCCAATAGCAAATGAGGTTGCGTGCTTCAACCTCATGCCGACGTTTGCCGAATGTGACTGCCTGCTGTGGATAAAGCCCCAATAAATCCGAGACCCTTTGAACGATCCGGTTAAAATCATATCCGGCTGACTTTAGCCGGTATTTACGCTCTAAGCGTTCCTTGGCTTCTCGAAGTACTCCCGAAACAAAATCACGATCCCCCAGAATGCGTTCATCAGATTTTTGGCTGAATCCGGCATGCCGAGGTGACTTTGGCGCTGACCATCCGGCGACGCCGCGAATCAGACCGCCTTCGGTTAACTCCGGCCGCTTTCCCTCATCAATCCCTTTTTTTACAAATTTTTCATAAGATCTTCTGGCTGAAGATATGTGATCGCCAAAGAATCCGAGGATGTATTCCGTTGATTGCCATTTGTTGGCGCGCTTCCCCATCAAAACAGCGTGTCCGCTGTAAGGATAGCGGTTTAAGGATTTCATGTCAGGGACGATGTTGGCCCGAAGGGGGTTTGAATGGATATACCGAACCAGCTCCTTTAAATAGGGATCTTCCTGGCACAGGATGGATTTGAAACGGTTTTGAAACAGATGTCCGCAGCGCTGATGCCTGTAATTATAACCGATGGCATAGCCGGTGAGCACCCGGCGCATGACGGTTGATATCGACGCCGTGCCGGTTTTAAGCAACAGATGAAAATGATTGGGCATCAATGCCCATGCATAGCAGGCCGTTCCGGTCTCGATTAAAATTTTCCCCAGCCGGTTAAGAAAATCGTCACGGTCACGATCCTCATCAAATATCGTTTTCCGTTCGATTCCTCTGGCAATAATATGGTGCAACGCACCCGGAGCATCGATTCTTGACTGACGCGGCATGACGCATCTCTATCATACGAAATGCCGCCTGTCAACTAATAATATGATATACGTCCCCCATCCTATTTCAGGGACGGATCTCCACCCGGCCGAGCAGGTATTTTTTGACCGCGCCGATGGATAGTTCCTTTCGATGCAAGATTCCGGCGGCCAGGGCTGCCTCGGCATCTGTTTGTGAAAACACCTCCAGGAAATGTTCCGCCCTGCCGGCGCCGGAAGAAGCGATGACCGGAATGGAGACCGCTTCTGCTACCGCGCGGATCAGCTCGATATCAAACCCGGAGCGGGTGCCGTCCTTGTCGATGGAGTTTAATAGGATTTCTCCGGCGCCCAGGGTTTCACACACCCGGGCCAGGGTCACGGCGTCCATGGGCCGGCCTTCCCGGCCGCCCTTGACCGTGCACTGGAACCAGCAGTAATGTTCGCCGTTGGGACCGGAGATGGCGGTTTCGATGACATGCTGCGCTGTTTTGCCGGGATCGGAGACATACACCCGGCGGGGATCGATGGAGATCACCACCGCCTGGGAGCCGTAGACCGCTGAAATCTGCTCAATGGCGCTTTGTCCGGTTTTTTTTTCGGTTTTAAGGTAGTTCTCGGCGATCCTCACCGCATCGCTGCCGATGGAGACCTTGTCCGCGCCGGAGCGGAAGTAGGCGGATGCCACCTCCAGGGAGGAACGGGGCCGTCCGTCCCTGCCCACATGCGCCTGAATCCCGCCGCCGATGGTCAGGGGAACAAACACATGCCTGGAGGTTTCCTCCAGCAGCCTCAGCATAGGCAGGTCTTCCAAGGGAAACTCCCGAAACCCGGTGATGTTTAAAAAGGCGATTTCATCCGCCCCTTCTTCGTAGTAGCGCCGGGCCAGATCCACGGGATCGCCCAGGTCGCGCACCTTTCCCTTTTCCCGAACATCATACTGATCCCCCTTGGTGACCACCGGCTTGCCCGCATCGTCTGCGCGAACATCCAGGCAGGCCACGATCCGTTTGGCCAGCCGGGTGGTTTTCGGGTTTTGCGCTGGAATGATGGCCGGGTTTTTCAGTTTTAAAAAATTGCCCAGCAGCTTCAGACCGGCGGCTCCGCTTTTTTCCGGATGAAACTGGGTGGCGATCAGGTTTCCTTTCTGAACCGCGCTTACAAAACGCACCCCGTAATCCGTAAGGGTCAGCGCCGTTTCCATGTCTTGGGGCGCCGCATAATAGGAATGGACAAAATAGAATTTTTCATCTCCGACAATCCCGTCAAACACCCGGGAGGGCTTTCGCACATGGATGCCGTTCCATCCGATATGGGGCACGGACAGGGCGATGTCAAACCGTTTGACCGTCCCCGGAATCACGCCCAGGCCGCGAATCCCCGGGGCCTCTTCGCTTTTTTCAAACAGCGCCTGCAGCCCCAGGCAGACCCCCAGAAACGGCCGGTCGGCTTGAAGGTAGTTGACCAGCGCCTCGGCGTATCCCCGGTCATGGAGCGCGGCCATCATGCTGCCGAAGCTGCCCACCCCTGGAAACACCAGCCGGTCTGCGGAAAGGATATCCTCGGGAGAGTTCACCAGCCTTACGGTCTCCCCCAGTTTTTCAATGGCGTTGATGACGCTGCGGACGTTTCCCGCGCCGTAATCCAGAACCGTGATCATTTTAAACCCCTGTTTTTTTATTTTATGTTTATGAGACTGCTTTATACCGGATTGTACAGGGTGAGACAAGCGAAAGCCTTCCAGGGAACCGGATTGTCCTTCCCCCTTCAGTCTTCTACCTGCTATGGACATGCTCCCCCTTTTCTGGCAGCATGGACGACAAAACGGTTTGTCTTTAAACCATAACCCTTTTAACCCCTTATGCAGGAGCAGAATATGGATGAGCCCGTACTTTTTGAGGTCGAAAACCAAACCGCGCTGATCACCTTAAACCGGCCGGAAAGGCGCAACGCCATCAACCGGGCGCTTTTGATAAGGCTTTACGATGCCATTGAAAGGGTCGCCAAAGACGAAGGCATTCGAGTGGCAATTATCACCGGGAACGGCAAATCCTTCTGTTCCGGGCTGGACCTGGAGGCGGTTTTAACGGAAAACCTGCTCGATCCCCGGGGCGACGGATCGGATATGCCCGACCTGATTCAGGCCTGCAAAAAACCGATGATCGGCGCGATCAACGGCCATGCCATCACCGGCGGGTTCGAGCTCGCTCTAAACTGTGATTTTTTGATCGCCTCCGAGCACGCCTCGTTTGCAGACACCCATGCCAAGGTGGGGATTCATCCGGGATGGGGGATGACCCAGCTTCTTCAGCAGGCCGTGGGCCGCCGCCGGGCGCGGCAGATGTCCTTTACCTGCGGCTTTATCGACGCTTACAAGGCCCATGCGTGGGGGCTGGTCAATGAGGTCGTACCCCATGAGCGGCTTCTTCCCCGGGCCAGATCGATCGCCGCTGAAATCTGCGCGGTAAATCAGGAGATGCTTTCGGTGGTGAGGGATCTCATCAATTACCGGGACCGGGCAACCCTGGAAGAGGCGTATGCCCACGAGCGGCGCGGTTCCATGGCGTTTATTCGAAAGCATCTGGTAAAATCATGAGAAGCCGTGGATTCAATCTTTTTCGAGCAGGCTTCCCAGGCCGGTCGCCAGTTTGATGATTTCCTCTGGATTCAGCCTTTTCGGCGGCTTTCCGGATAAGAAATCAAAGCTGCTTTCTTCGAGGATCAGGGAGGGGTTCCGGTCGCACAGGAAGCTTATGAAATGGCGAAGGGTGATGAGCGTGCTGGCCTCCCGTTCAATGGGGAAGTCCGTATAGACGATGTTTTTCGCCTCGCAGATAAACGGTCGCTTGTCTGAGGCGGTAAATAAAAGAAGCCTGTTTTTTTCTCTATGATTTTCGGCCTCCGTGACGACCGCCAGGGCGGTGATTTGTTCAAAGGGGGTCTCCGGCACATCCATTTTGTTGAAATCCAAACCGTCCGGAGTGCCTGTAATTTTTGCGATCACAAAGGGGGAAAATCCGATCCGGGCTTCGGACAGTGTCACGGGCACCACTCGAGGGCCCTGCGGCATTGCGTCTTTCTTTTTCGGCGGGGAGGCGGATTTTGGAAGTTCCCTTGCCGGCCCCATCCGCTCAATCCCGCAGACCGCCCCTGCATCAGCGATTTTTTGGACGTATTGCCGGGCGGTCTTAAGATCAAGGTTGTGTCTGATCGTGGCAAGGGGCCGCTTAAACAGGGCCTCAATCTTGCGGGGTGAGGCTTTGAACAGGGCGGCCAGCCGTTTTTTTACCCGCTGAATTTCTTCGCCTTCTGCCAGCTTGCCCGAAAAGACAACCCTGTATTTTTCTTCTGTCATGACGGACTCGCGTATGCTCAGGGTTTACGCCATACCGCCGAAGCGATGCATCAGTTTAATCACTACCAGACCGGCCGTCAAAAAACAATCAAAAATAAGCCGGCGAATCGTGAATTGTTCTTGTTTTTCATCAGCCGATTTGTTAAAAATTTATTTTATTCGTTTAGGAATTAATTGATTGAAATTATGATATATTCAAGGAGGTTTTCGCTATGCGGGATGTGGTGATCGTAAGCGGCGCAAGAACGCCGGTGGGCGCTTTCGGCGGCGGATTGAAAGGGGTTTCCGCGGTGGAGCTGGGCAGGATCGTCATCAAGGAGGCGTTGAAACGCGCCGGGCTGCGTCCGGTTTTAAGCGATGAGATGAAAGCAGCGGCCCCTGACCGGTTAAAGGACCAGGGGATGATTGAGCTGGAAAAGCAGGCCCATGACTGGGACAAGGCCGCCCCCCCGGTGGTGGTGGATGAGGTGATCATGGGGAATGTGCTTCTGGGCGGCCAGGGCCAGAACCCGGCGCGGCAGGCCATGGTCGGCGCGGGTATTCCCAAGGAGGTCCCGGCCTATACCGTAAACAAGGTCTGTGCGTCGGGCCTGAAGGCGATCACCCTGGCCGCCACGGAGATCATGTGCGGCCATGCCGATGTGATCATCGCCGGAGGACAGGAGAGCATGAGCTCGGCCCCCTTGGCCCTGCCCAAGGCCCGCTGGGGGCACCGGATGGAGGTGAGCGGCAGGGGGGAGGTTTATGATTTGATGGTTTTTGACGGGCTGTATGAAATTTTTTACGGGTATCACATGGGCGTGACCGCTGAAAACATCGCCGAAAGGTATCAGATTCCCCGCAAGGAGCAGGACGAGCTGTCGGTCATGAGCCATATGCGGGCACTGAAAGCCATCCGGGAAAAAATCTTTGCGGACGAAATCATTCCGGTGGTGATCAAAAACCCTAAGGGAGATACGGTGGTGGATACGGATGAGCGCCCCATGGAAACGAATATGGAGAAAATGGCGAAACTCAAGCCGGTTTTCAAGAAGGATGGAACCGTCACCGCGGGGAACGCCTCCGGAATCAATGACGGCGGGGCCGCGGTGGTGCTCATGAGCGCGGAAAAGGCCAAATCCCTGGGCCTAGCACCTATGGCGAAGATCAAGGGGTTTGCCTCGGGCGGGGTGGACCCGGCGTATATGGGGCTGGGCCCGATTCCGGCGGTGCGCAAGCTGCTGCATCGAACAGGCAGGCGCCTTGAGGACATCGACCTGATTGAGTTAAACGAGGCCTTTGCCTCCCA
>CAZFWD010000287.1:0-8141 GCA_964522535.1 uncultured Desulfonema sp. | reverse complement strand
ACCAGGTGCCCAGAACCGTCCACAAGGCCCTGGCCTCCGGTTTCGGCGGCACCCTGTGGACAGTACTCTTTCTGCTGACCCGGGAGGTGCCGTCGTAGGTCGGGCGGGTTTTTTGATCAGCCTGAATCCATAGAATATTTTTCCATTAACAAAACAAGGAGCTTTAAAATGAATATCGGAAACTACATCGATGAGGCCGTCAAACGTTTTTCAGGCCGGCCCTACCTGCAGTTTTACGACCGGACTTACAGCTACCGCGATTTTCAAAAACAGGTGCACATCCTGGCCAACGCACTTAAAAAGCAGGGATTCAAAAAGGGGGACTTTATTCATGTCTGGGTGCAGAACAGCCCGGAAACCCTGATCGCTTATTTTGCCATCATCAAAATCGGCGCCGTGGCCGGCCCCATCAACGGCTGGTGGAAGGGACCCGAGGTGGCCTATCTTCTGAACGATTCCCGGGGGCGGGGCCTGATCCTCGAAGATCAGTACCTGCCGATTTACAACGAAATCAAGGATAAATGCACCCACCTGGAAAAGATTATTCAGATGGGAAAAAATATTTCACCGGGCCATATCTCCTTTGATGCCCTGATGGCCGAGGACGACGATACGACGGTGGAATGCCGGTCCGACGCGGAAGACCTGGCCTATATTTTTTACACCTCCGGCACCACCGGCAATCCCAAGGGAGTGCTCCTCTCCCATAAAAATATCGTTTCCGACGCCAACGGCATAAACGCGGCCTTAAACACGAACGAGAATAGAAACTTCTTATGCTTTCTGCCCCTGTTTCATGTCAACGCCATGCTGACCTGCACCTCGGCCATGGAAAAGGGACATCAGATCATATTGCGAAAAAGTTTTTCAGCCAGCGAATTCTGGGAAGTGGTGGATAAACACAAAATCAACTTCTGGTCCGCGGTGCCGGCCGTATATCAGATCCTGCTTTCCGATCCGTCCCGCCAGAAGTACGATTTAAGCTCCATGGAATTCGGGATCTGCGGAGCGGCCCCTTTGACCGAAGAAACGATGAAAAATTTTCAGGACACTTTTAAAATTCCCATTGTCGAGGGCTACGGACTGACCGAGGGCACCTGCGTCAGCACCATCAACCCCCGAGTGGGAGTGCGCAAGGTCGGATCCATCGGCCTTGCCCTGCCCGGCCAGGAGGTCAAAATCTTCGACGAGAACGGCAGGGAGCAGCCGCCCAACACCCCCGGTGAAATCGTGATCAAGGGGGACAACGTGATGAAGGGGTACTTCAACAAGCCGGAAGAAACGGCCAAAACCATCATCAACGGCTATCTTTACACCGGCGATGTGGGGATCAAGGACGAGGACGGCTATATCTTTATCGTTGACCGGAAAAAAGACATGATCATTCGCGGAGGAGAGAACATCTATCCCAAGGAAATCGACAACCTGCTGGCCACCCACCCGAAAATCGCCGAGGCCGCCACCGTGGGCGTGCCGGACAAAACCATGGGCGAGGAGGTCAAGGTGTTTGTCATCGCCGGAGATGATTCCCTCACCGAAGAGGAGGTCATCGAATTCTGCAAACAGAATCTGGCTGGTTTCAAGGTGCCTAAATTCGTGGAAATCATGCAGGAGGACTTTCCCCGCAGCCCCATCGGCAAGGTTCTCAAAAAAACCCTTCGACAATGGGGAATCGCGGGAGCGCCCAAGGAAAAAGCTCCCCGGGTGACGGTGGCGGATATCTTCGGCACCATGGAGAGCCGAGCGATCGCCGAAAATCTCAAGGGAATCGTGGCCAACTACGGCTACAAGATTACCGGCTCCGGCGGCGGCGAATGGACGGTTTGCGTCAACGACGGCACCGTAAAAATTGCAGAAGGGTTAAAAGAGCCAAATGTCACCACTACCTGCTCGGCCATGGACTGGATCGCCATTACCTTGGGCAAGCTCGACGGCATGACCGCCTTTACCGCCGGCAAGCTCAAGGTAGAAGGAGATATGGGACTGCTTACCAAGGCCACCAGGTTCTTCAAAAAATATGCCCCGCCCTCCGGCGCGGCTATGGAAGAAGAGAGAGAGGAACTTCTGGTAAAAAAGCAGATCCTCTCTATTCCCCAGCGCTTTGCCACCGGTCCGGTCATGGGCAAATTCCTCATGGCTTTAAAAAATAAAAAAATCCTGGCCAACAAATGCCCCAGATGCGGCAGGCTTCAGCTTCCGCCCCGGGAGGTCTGCGCCGAATGCGTGGTAAGGGCTACCGACTGGGTTGAGGTCGGCCCCGAAGGGAAGATCACCATCATGGACATCACCTATTACGCCAGCCCGGATCCCTTGACCGGCGAAACCCGTGAAACCCCCTATGTGGCGGCGCATTTTCTCCTGGAGGGGTGCAAGGGGCATGAAACCCTGTGGCATGAATTGAAACCCGAGGATCATGTACGGGCCAAGAAGGGAGACCGGGTGCGTCCGGTCTGGAATGAACACCGGGTGGGTGCGATTACGGACATCAAGTACTTTGAACTCATTGACTGATTTTTCAAGGAGAACATCATGAATACCACTGCCAAGGATTCTTTCATCGTCAACGGCAAGCTGGCCCTTCCCTATCAATATTTTGCCGGCCGAACCGGGAGCCGTTTTATCATCTCTATTCGGGATGAGAAAAAGATCAGGGGGCTGAAATGCGAAACCTGCAACAAGGTGTTTGTCCCGCCCCGATCCACCTGCGAGCGCTGTTTTGCGGACATATCCGAAAACTGGGTGGAGCTTGAAAACACCGGCACAGTTACCGCTTTTACGGTTATCCGCTATGAAGAACCGCACCAGCCTTTCAAACCGCCGTATATCATGGCTCAGATCAAGCTCGACGGCGCGGACACCTCACTGACCCATATCGTTAAGGATATCCCCCTGGAAAAGATGAAAACCGGCCTGCGGGTCGAGGCGGTCTTTGCCGGAAACACTACCGCCACCATCATGGACATCGACCATTTCAAGCCGATCGAGGGAAAGTGAATCAGCCTTTCAAAATAAAGGAGAATATATGAAGCAAAGAGTCGCCGTGTGCGCCGTGGCGCAGATTAAAAACGAACCGGACATCTGGTATCAGCGGTTTCAGGGTATGCTGCTGGACTGTTTTGAATCCATCGTCGAGCAGACCGGCGTCGGCTTTGACATGGAAAAGGGCATTCGCAACGTGGTCACCGTTTCCGACGACGTATTCGACGCCCGGACCATATCCGACAACGGCCTGACCGATGTGGTCGGCGCCCATTTCCGGGGAGAGGAAAAAATCGCCCAGGACGGCATCAACGCCCTGGGGTATGCCATGGCAGCCATACTGTCCGGTCATGACGACCTCGTTCTGGTAATCGGCCACTGCAAGGAATCACAGCCCGAAAGCCGGCACATGTGCACCAACCTGGCCTTTGATCCCTTTTACTGCCGGCCGGTGGGCCTGGATTTCTTGAACGCCGGCGCCTTTCAGGCACGGGCTTACATGAAGCAATCCGGCGTCACCGAAGAGCACCTGGCCAGGATCGTGGTTCGTTCCCGGCAAAACGCCGCCAAAAACCCCTATGCCCGGGAAAACCCCCCGGTGACCGAAGAGGAGGTCATGACCTCCCCCATGCTGGCCGATCCGATTCGAAAGCTGCATTACTACCCGGTCACGGACTGGTCTGCGGCCATGCTGCTCTGCTGCGAGGAGCGCGCCCGTGAGTTCACGGATAGACCGGTCTGGCTCACTGGTTTTGGAACCTGCATGGACAGCTATTTTCTGGGCGACCGGGATTTGACAAGCAACTTTGCCTTGAAAAACGCGGCCAGGCGCGCCTATGCCAGGGCCAGTATCGCGGACCCCAGGACAGCCTTTGACATCGTAGAGTTAACCGATGCCTGCGCCTATCAGCTTCCCATGTGGGCCGAAGGGATCGGGATCGCTGGAGATGGCAGCGGCGGGGCCTGGATAGACGCCGGCGGCCCGGATAAACACCACGTTAAACTGTCCGGCGGCATGCTGGCCGGCAATCCCATCATGCTGGGCGGTCTGGCCCGGGCCATGGAGGCCGTGCTTCAGCTCCAAGGCCAGGCGAAAAACCGGCAGGTGGAAGGCGCCAAAAGAGCCCTGGCCCACGGCACCACCGGACCGGCGGGGCAACACCAGGCGGTAATCATCCTTGAAAATTAAGGAGAAAGTATATGGGATTTAAGAAAAACAGGAATGTCGGCATAGTGGGGATCGGCGAGACCAAATTTTCCAGCCACCGGGAGGACGTGAACCAGCCGGAGATGGTACATGAGGCTGTTCGACAGGCCCTTGACGACGCCGGCATCGGCATCAAAGACATCGACTGCGTCATCCACGGCAACATGGAACTGTTTGAGATGATCCATCAGCCCGACCTCTGGCACACCCTGGGTACGGGCGCTTACGGCAAGGAGGCGCTTCGCCTGACTACCGGCGGCACCACCGGCGCCACCCTGGTGTGCGCGGCGGACAACCTGGTGGCTTCCGGCATGTACGACACGGTCATGGCCATCGGGTTTGAAAAGCTGCAGGAGGGGCACACCACCGGCGGCATCACCAACATGGCCGATCCTCTCTGGGCCAGGAAGCTCCAGTCTGGAGCTCTGACAGATCAGGCCGCCGTAAAGCTGATCTATGAGTTCGGCGAGGAGCGGGCCAAGCGCGCCGCCATGACCTATCGCATCATCATGGACAAGCACGCCTGCTTAAATCCCAACTCCCACCGGGCCTTCGGCCTGGATTGGGACCAGATGGATGACCTGATAAAAAATTCGCCGCCGCTGATCGGCAACCTGCGGCTGATCCACATGTGCTCCCAGTCCGACGGGGCCTGCGTCATCATCTTCGCCTCAGAGGAAAAGGCCAGAAAGATCAGCCCCAAACCGGTCTGGGTCCGGGACCATATAACGATTCACCGCGAGGAGACCCTGGACCTGTGCAACAACTACTATCCCAATAAAACCACCCACCGTTTCGCGGCCGAGCAGCTTTACAGGCAAAACGGCATCAAAGACCCGCTCTCCTATTTTGATGTCTTTGAAATGTATGACCCTTCGGCCTGGTGGGGAGTTGACTGGCTGAGGGAATTTTTCCTGCTGGAAGGAGATGCGCATCTTAAACTGGTGGAAAACAGGGAAATCATGATCGACGGGGAAATGCCGGTCAACCCCTCCGGCGGCGTGATCGCGGCCAATCCCATCGGCGCCACCGCCATGGTGCGGGTGGCGGAGGCCGCCAAGCAGATACGCGGTGATGCCGGGCCTCACCAGATACCCAGGCCGGTCAATCACGCCCTGGCCTCGGGATTCGGAGGAACCATGTGGACCGTATTAACCATTCTTGAAAAAGATTTAAACTGGTAGGGGGGCACGATGGACACCTGTTTCGGAATAAACGTAGATAACATATTTGATTCCATGCCGGATCGATTCCGGCCCGAAGGGGCCCGGGGAATCACCCGGAGCTTTGGCTATGATATTTCCGGCAGCGGCAAATGGAGGCTGGATGTCAAAGACGGGGCCATGACCATTGCAAAGGCGGACGACCTCTCATCCTGCGACGTGGTGATGGAAACCGACGGGGAAACCTTTGTGGGGCTGAATATCGGAAAGATCGACGGCCTGACGGCTTTTACGGCCCGGAAAATAAAGGTTCACGGCGATTTCAACACCTTTGCCGCCACCAGCCGCATGTTTAAAAAATACCTGGCGCCGGGCCAGGAGTCCCGGCAGGAGCAGGAACTGATCGCCTTGAAAAAAACAATTTCCGTGGGCCAGCGTTTTGCCACCGGTCCGGTGATGGGCAAATTTTTAAAAGGCTTGAAGGAGAAAAAAATTCTGGCTGTTCGCTGCCCCAAGTGCGGACGGCTTCAGTCCCCACCGCGGGAAGCCTGCGCCGTCTGCCGGGTACGCAACCAGGCCTGGGTGGAGATCGGGCCCAAGGGTGAAATGCGGATGATTGAGTACTGCTACTACGCCAGCCCGGACCCCTTGACCGGTGAGACCCGCGAAACCCCTTACGGCGCTATCGGCATTCTCCTGGACGGGTGCAAAGATGAAGAGGTGTTCTGGCACCTGCTGCGGCCGGATCAACTTAACCGGGCCAGGATGGGGATGGTTTTTAAGGACAAGGTGGTTCATGGCAGCCGGCTGCGGCCGGTCTGGGCTGAAAACCGAACCGGCGGCATATTTGATATTAAATACTTCGAACTGGACGAGTAAGGAGCCCTGATATGAGAAAGGATTTTGATACCAGCGACTGCTACGTGCAGGGGGGAAAGCTGGCCCTGCCCTACACCTATTTTGCCGGCCGGGTAGGCAGCACCTTTATAACCACGATTCGAGACCGGCATCAAATTTTAGGCGTAAAGTGTCCCAACTGCAACAAGGTTTTTGTACCGCCCCGCCAGACCTGTGAGCGGTGTCTGGCCGATATCCGCGACAACTGGGTAGCTCTGGCCGACACCGGCGAGGTGGTGAACCATACGGTCGTTCGTTATGACGACGGGCATCTGCCCCGAAAAGCGCCTTTTATCCTGGCCATGATCAGGCTGGAAGGAGCAGATACGCCGCTGGTGCATATCGTTGAAGGCCTTGAGCCCGATCAGGTTCAACCCGGCCTCAAGGTCAAGGCGGTGTTTTCAAAACAGCCCACCAACACCATCCTGGATATCGATCATTTTGAGCCGGCGGCGTAAAATATTTTTTTTTATTTTTGTTAAAAGCCCTGATATGATGGCTTCGTAAAAAATTATACATCGTCATTCCGCTCTTGACCAAAAATCAGGAATCAGTTAGATTTAACTGATTCCGGCTTTTGCCGGAGCGACGGGAAAAGAGAAATTCAGACTTTTTACGAATGCGTCATAATTAATGAAGGGGCACTAAACAATATAATAATTCATAACTGACGAAAGCCAGCCATCATGATCATTGCCGGCCTGACCGGAGGAATCGCTACGGGCAAGTCCCTGGTGGCACGTTTTCTTGCCGATCATGGCGCCATCATCATCGACGCCGATAAGATCGCCCATGACGTCGTCCATAAAGGAAAACCGGCCTGGGAAGAAATTGTTCGCACCTTTGGAGAGGAATACCTGCTTCCCGATGGTGAGATCAATCGCAAGGCCCTCGGCAAGACCGTCTTTGCCGATTCCGCCAAAAGAGACGCTTTGAACGCTATTGTTCATCCCCGGGTGTTTGAGGCGATCAGCCGGGAAATCGCACTGATCATGGAAAAACATGGCCCAACCGATCCGGTCATCATCCTGGATATCCCTCTTTTGTTTGAAACCAGAATGGATTTGGACCTGCCGGAGGTCATCGTGGTATACGCGCCGGCTGAAATACAACTTGAGAGGCTGAAAACAAGAGACGATATGACAGCGGAAGACGCCCTGGCCCGCATTAATGCTCAGATCCCAATCGCGGAAAAAAAAGCAAAAGCCGATTACACCATCGACAACAGCGGCTCCATGGACGATACCCGGCATCAGGTGGACGATTTGTACGCCGCTCTCAAGGCCAAGGCGGAAGCCGGAATAAAAGAATAGCCGAGACTCATCAATTCCGGGGTTAGCCTTTCTTTGCAAAACACGCCACATTTTACCACCTGAAAAAACTTCGGAGAACAGCTTTGTTCCCATTATTGAAAACACTGCAGTCGTTAAAAAAAGCAAAGTTGTTCGGCGTCATTATACTCTGCGCGGTCAGCGCGGTATGTCTGGTCGTCGCGCTGGCGGTGCTGCTGACCTGGCTGGCCGCCCATTTTGTGACTATCGAAACAATCTGGCTGGATGGATTGTTTAACGCCGTGTTCGGGATAACCATGGGTGTCGGCGGCTGGTTTATGCTGCCGGTCTTTACCGTTCTGATCTCCGGTTTTTTCCAGGAAAAGGTGATCAAACGGGTGGGGCAAGTATATTATCCCGAATCCAGGGCAAATGAATCGCCGGATATGATGGCCGAGCTGCTTCATGATATCAAATTCACCGTTTATGCGCTGTTTCTGAATATTATTGTTCTGCCCCTGTATCTGATCGGAATTGGATATGTGATCGCGATCGCGTTGAACGGGTACCTGCTGGGCCGCGAGTTTTTTGAAAATGTCGCCGGATATTATATCGGTAAAGTTC
>CAZFWD010000286.1:0-9504 GCA_964522535.1 uncultured Desulfonema sp. | reverse complement strand
CGCGTCCCCGGTGGGGTAGGCCACATCCACTATCCCCTTGTGAATCTGCGTGGGCACGGGAACCACCAGGGATTTTCCGGCCGGAAAGGACGGCTGCCGCTGATCTTCAATCGCCTGTTTGGGTTTAAGGGAAAGGTTTCCAAAATAAATTGCGGCCTGGGCGATCACCTGCTCCACATCCAGGTCCCCGACCACCGATATTTCCATGGGGGCAGCGTGCAGAAAAGACCCGATCCAGTTTTGCACATCCGTGGAAAAGTTTGCGGCATAGGTGTCCGGATCGACCAGACCGAACCGCCGGTCTCCGCCAGCCAGAAACCGCCTGCCCTCAAGCACCATCCCCCCGTCGATCTCATGGGACAGGTTCTCATACTCCTCCGTATACTGGCGGATCGTCAGGTCATAGGCGTCATCCCGAAACCCCGGGTCCTGAATATGGGCGTATAAAAGCTGAAACAGCAGGGGGATTTCATTGGAAACCGAGGACCCGGTAAAAATAAACTGATCCTCTTCCACTGCAAACGAAACCTTGGTGTTCTTGCCGGCAAGCGCCCGCTTAAGCTCGTCTTTGGTGAGCCGGCCCAGCCCGCTTAAGTTGATCAGGTTTTGGGCCAGCAGGGAGAGGCCCGGGTTCTGCGCCGGCTCCTGTGATCTGCCGTAACCGAAAGCAAGCTTTGCGGAGACCTGATGGGCCTCAAAGTCGGTCTTTTTGATGTTTAAAACGACCCCGTTTTCAAATTCAACGCAAACAACCCCCAGATCGGAAATGGTTTGGCGGCTGATGATGTTTGCTTCACCGTCAGGGGGGGAAAGGTATGGAAAGGAAACCGCCTCGGCTTCTATGGGTTTTTCCACGGCGGTTTCACTGCTTTGGGTATAAACCCCTAAGATCTGTTCTTGAGGTTGCTTTTCGTTGTTTTTTAAATCGATATTTCCCGTAACCAGCACCAGCCGGTGGCCCGGGGACCAAGCTTGGATCAGGGCCCCATGAAGCGCCTTTTGATCCGCGGCCTCGATAAAGGGAAGGCGCAGGGACTGGCGCTGGGCCGGGGATTGAAAGACCCGCTTGCGGTTTAGCTGGCTGATGATCCCTCGCGCAAGGTCGCAGCTTTCCCGAGTGGAAGCGGTTTTCACCTGACGGTCCAGGTCTGCGGCAAACTCCTTTTTGACCTGATCGACCTCCGACGCGGTAAAACCATACAATAGCCCCTTTCGCAGGGTTTGTTCGATCATGGCCAGGGTTTGGCTCCATTTTTCCGGAGCGCAGTCTGCGCGGACCTCGGCCCCCTGAAGGTAACGAAGGTAATGCCCCGAGCTGATGGAGGCTGAGGTAAACGGGGTGTCGGGATCGTCCAGCAGGTCCGAAAGCCGGTGGTTGATGATCTGGTTGGCCATGGACGAAAGCAGCTCCTGGCGCTGAAGCTCGGCCGAATCGATAGGGATCACCCGCTTTTCGACCACCTCGATGCTGACGGCCGTGCTGCCGGCCTCAGGCTCAAAATGATAGAACGGCTTTACCCCGCTGTGGGCGATCTCACCGGGGTCCGGGGTGTTCTTTTCAGGCGCTCGAGCGCGGATTTCGGAAAAATCCTTTTTGATCAGGGATAATGCGGTATCCCTGTCGAAGTCCCCCACCATGACCACGGTCATCCTTTCCGGCCTATACCAGGCGTCGTAAAAGGATTTGAAAAGCGCCCGGTCCGCTTTTTCAATCACCGGTTCCAGGCCGATGGGCAGGCGGTCGGGAAGCAGGGCGTCGGGAAGCTCAAACTGAAACGCCTCGACAAAGGTCCGGTAATCGGCCGAATCCCGGGTCCGCTTCTCCGCCAGGATGACCGGCCGCTCGCGGTCCACCTCGGAAGCCGGGATCAAGGCGCCGGCGGCATAATCCCAAATCACCGTCAGCCCTTTTTGAAGGCCCTCCGCATCCCCCTTTGGAAGATCGATATCATAGATGGTGTTGTAAAATCCGGTGGAGGCGTTTACGTCGGGACCGAATTTCATACCGATTTCCTGAAAGTATTTGACCAGCTCGTCGGGTTTGAAATGAACGGATCCGCAAAACAGAAGATGCTCCAGAAAATGCGCGATGCCGCGCTCGTTTTCCGATTCATACATGGACCCGACCTGGACATTTAAATGCAGGCTCACCCGGTTTTCAGGCCTTTTGTTGTTCATCAGCACGTAGGTCAATCCATTGGAAAGCCTGCCGTAAATAACCGCCGGATCGGTTTTTAGGTCGGATTTCTCATGGGGCCAGACAGTTAAGGGATCAAAGACGCCTGCAGGCTGATCTTTGAACAGCGCGATTTTTTTTACCCATCCGGCGCCATAAGACGTTTCCTGCGCAGACAAAATAAACCCGATGATCGCCGCAACCGCAACAACACAAGACGCTGTAAAACATCGCCTGATTCTCAACATTTTTCCGTCCTACCGGCTAAAAGGTTTTCGTCAACATCAGACGTATGTAAAAAAGACTTATTGCAAACCCGCGGCAATGTCAATGCGGGGCTTTTTGGGCGAGGCTTTTTGGGATTTTATATTTTGCCTTGAACTTGCCCTACCCCTGTGGTATGACCATCACAACCCATATTGGCTTGATATCCGCCGTCCATCGCCCATTGATCCTTAATGATATACCCGCCCAGATTGCGCTGGACTCCGTATCAATGCGGCGGTCCGCGGCGAAATGAAGCCGGGCCGAAAATGGTCGTTCAACGGTTGCGGTCTTTTAAGGAGAGGATGAATGCGCATACCTTTTTTTTCGCTGTTTAGCACTTCACCCTTTGACGCGCTTCAGGAACACGCGGAAAAGGTTAAGGAATGCTCGTGGGCGTTTCAGCAGGCCATGGAATGCTGGGCCTCTGACCGCCGCGACAGCTTTGAGGAGTTCCGGCAGGAGGTCGTTCGGTTTGAGCTTGAAGCGGATGCGATAAAGCAGCGGATTCGGGATCATCTTCCCAGGGATGTTGCCCTGCCGGTGGAAAAATTTCATCTCTTCAGGTACCTTCGGGAGCAGGACAAGGCCCTGGATTCCGTCCTGCATGCCCTCAACTGGCTTTCCTACCGATCGGACGCGAATATTCCGAAATCCATTGAAAAGGAGCTTTTTCTACTGGTGGACGCCGTTGTCGAATCCATTGAGGAACTGGCGGTCATGGTTACCGAGGCCCGGATCTATTTTAAAAAATTTTCAAAAAACCAGCGGCGGAAGGTCAAGGAATCGGTCAGGAACCTGAGGAAGATGAAAAATGAAGCGGATCAAAAGGAGCATCTGCTGATCGGCAAAATCTACCAGGTCGAAAAGGACCCCGTCGCCCTGTTCCATCTGGTCAGGGTCGCGCAGACCATTCGGGAGATCGCGGACCACGCGGAAAATACAGCAGACATGATGCGGGCGATGCTGGCCAAGTAAGACCCCGTGGACCGCTTCTTACAGCTTAAACGCCCATTTGATGTAAATAAAAAAAACAGCCCAGGAAAGGATACAGACAATATAGGCGATCCAGTCTGGGGCTCTTTTCGCCTTTCCGTCCGTATCGACCTTTCCCACCCGGGTGTGGCAGACAAAGCACTCCTTGGCGTCCAGCGGCAGGCTGGTGAAGCACTCAGGGCAGCGCTTGGCCAGAAAGGGTTCTAAAGGCTTCTGCTGTTTTTTACTGCCCTTGAATTTCCCGCCCCATAAGGCCATTTTTAAAAACCGTTTGTGAGTGTTTACGCCGAAGCTTTTCCGAAAACGGTTGCGCGATGATTCCCATATGACGGATATTTTATTGAAAGTAAACCGTTTTTACGCGTCTGCCCCTTCATCCATGAATTTTTTTGAGATGCGGATCTCGCTGTTTTTGCGCAACCCGACAAGCCATGCGTCATAAAGCCTGCTCTGTTTCTGATTTTGCAGCCTAACGAGAATGCTGTTTTTCGCCATCGAATACCCTTCGGCAGGCGGCAGGTGTTTTTCCTTCAACGCGATGACATAGTATTTGTCGCCCCCTCGAATGATATCCTCGGGAAGCCTGTTTTCCGAAGAAAGGGTAAAAGCCGCTTCCGTCACGGCTCCGCCGTCGCCCGCAAACACCGAAGATGGCTTGTGCCGGTTCTCAAGGACGGCGGATTCGACCGCCACCTTCTCCTGTTCGCCCAGAGCCGTAATGTCGCCTCCGGCCTTGAGCTTTTCAAAAAACTGCCTGGCTGCGGCCTCCGCCGCCTTCTGCCGTTTTTCATGGGCCGCGCCCACGAGCACCTGTTCCTTTACGGCTTCGAGCTCAGGCACGTGGGAAAGCTCCTTTTCGATGGGCTGAATCAAATAGTAAGCCTCCCCGATTTCAGCGACATCGCTGATGTCCATCACGGGAATCTCAAAGGCGATTCTGGCAAAAGCAGCAGCCTCCGCTATCCCGGCTGGGCCTTTCGCCTTGGTGAAAAAATCCGTCGTGATCAGCGTAAGCTCCCGGTTGGCGATATTCTTCACCAAATCATCGCCGGTATAGGAAATATCATAAAGCCCGACCGCCTCATCATAGGCCATATCCCTGGCCTTTTCCTCCGATAGCCGTTTGACGATCTCTTCCTCGACCTGTTCCAGGGGCTTGACCGCTGAAGGCTCATACCCCTCGATCTTGAGAATATGCCAGCCATGCGCCGTTCTCACCGGATCGCTGATCTCGCCGATCTCCAGCTCAAACGCCACGTCGGCAAGCGGCGCCAGCATCTCGTCCCGGGTCAGCGGGCCCATGACCCGGCCTTTTTCCCCCGCCGGCTCCTCGGAATACTTCTCCGCCAGTTCGACAAAGTCCTTCCCGGACCTTGCCTCCTGAATCAGCGCCACGGCCTCCTCGCGCCGCTTCTCCACCAGGTCCGCCGCTGCGTCCGCGGGCAGGTTGAACAGAATCTGCCTGGCGGTAACGGTTTCGGCGGTTCTGAACGCATCCTCCTCGTTGATGTAATACTGCTGGATTTCATCCTTTGAAACCTCGATTTTCGGAAGGTAGGCGGAGGGGTCGAACACAACGTACCGGGCCTTGATTTTCGGCTCGGTCATATAGCTTTCCTTATGGGCGTCAAAATACGCCTGCAGCTCTGCGTCGGAGACCTGAAGGTCATCAAAGGCGTCCGGCGCAAACACCGCATAATCGATGGTCACCGATGTGTTTTCCCACCTGTACCATTCACGCGCCTCTTCATCCGAAACCTTGACGCCGCCGGTCACCAGGGAGCTCAGCTTGCCGAGCAGCAGGGACTCCTTCTGCATGGACTCAAACACGCCGGGGCTCAACCGGTTCTGGGCAAGGATCGCTTGATACCGATGCTTGTCAAACGCCCCGTTGTTGTCCTGAAAGGCGTTCATCTGGAGGATGGAGGCGACCAGCTCTTTTTTCGAAACCCGAATCCCCTCTTTTTCAGCGGTCTGATGAAGGATGGCCGTGTCGATCAGCTGGTCCAGCACCTGCTGCTTGATGTTTAACATTTCAAGCATTTTTTCGTTGAACTGATCGCCGAACCGCCGGCGCAGGTCCTGAACCATATTGTCGTAGGCGATCTGATAATCGTGGATCGAAATCAACTCGCCGTTGACCGTGGCGACCTTGTCGGCGCGCCCGGCGTTAAAGGTTTCAGCGCCCATAAAAACAAAAGCCACCACGATAATCCCCAGAAGGATTTTAATCATCCATGAACCGGCGCTTTGCCTCATTGCACGTAGCATATGTGATTCCTTCCTTGCCCCGCCGCTTTTCAGCGCATCGGGCTGCTTTGAAGCGGATTGTTTTCAATCCCGGCCGCCCGGCCGGGATTGGATGATAAAATTTTCTGTATTTTTAGGTTTATTCCCATGCCTTGTCAACAGATTATCACGCCACGGGCGTGGCACCTGAAAAACCACCGGCCGCCTGATGGCCGGCGATCCGTCGACTGAACGCGAATGCAAAAAACCCTGCCGGTGATGATGGAAGAAAGGGCAGGGCTTTTTTTCACACACGGCCTTCTGGATGCAAGGCCTCTTTGGCGGTTTTATGCTAGGAGGTCGCCTGATCCGGCTTCTTTTCCTTTTTTTTCCTTGTTAACCCTTTTTTTTTCGCCTCGACCCCATCCGCCGACCGGCCTGTTAACTCTACAACGGACAGCCTGGCCCCATCCCCTTTTCGAAGCCCCAGTTTGCTCAGGCGGGTATAACCGCCCGATGTGGAGCCGAACCGTTCTGCCGCTTCGCTGAACAGCCTATGGGCGACATCCTTTTCACGGATGACGGACAGGGCCTGTCTTCGGGCATGAAGATCGCCCCGTTTGGCCAGGGTGATCATCTGATCCGCCCATCGTCTCAGCTCCTTGGCCTTCACATCGGTGGTCGTGATGCGGCCGTGTTTAAAAAGCGACGTCGTCATGTTTCTGAACATGGCGTCCCTGTGACTGCTTGTCCGGCTAAGCTTTAACCCGCTCTTTCGATGTCTCATAAAGCCCTATTCCTCACTGTCTTCATTCTCTTCAGGCGGTTTAAACCCGTCGATGTTCATTCCCAGGGAAAGGCCCAGGTCTGACAGCAAATCCTTGATTTCGTTCAAGGATTTCCGTCCGAAATTCTTGGTTTTCAGCATCTCCGCTTCGGTTTTTCCCACCAGCTGGTGAATCTTGGTGATGTTGGCGTTCCGCAGGCAGTTGGCGCTCCGCACCGAAAGCTCAAGTTCGTCCACCCCGAGGTTTAAATTGTCGCTAAACCCTGATTTTGATTCATCCGAGGGCCTTTTCGAAACGGAAGGTTCCAGGCCCTCATCGAAATTAATAAACACGCCCATCTGTTCCTTTACAATCTTTGCCGCATAGGCGATGGCGTCTTCCGGCAAAACCGACCCGTCGGTCCAGACCTCCAGGGTCAGCTTGTCATAGTCTGTTTTCTGACCGACCCGGGCGTTACCGATCAGGTAGTTCACCCGTTTGATCGGGGAAAAAATGGCGTCAATGGGGATGGTGTCGATGGGGTCGTCGGGGTCCTTGTTCGATTCCGCCAGGGAATACCCCTTACCGGCCTTCACCGTCATCTCCATCTTCAGTTTCGCCCCCGCGGACAGGGTGGCGAGATGCTGCTGCGGATTCATCACCTCGACCTTGCCGTCCGGACTGAGAATATCCCCCGCCGTCACCACGGATTCACCGGAGGTATCGATCTTGAGGGTCCTGGGCGCTGCATCCGCCATTTTCACTTGCACACTCCTCAGGTTCAGAATGATCTCCGACACATCCTCAAGCACCCCGGGCAGCGTCGTAAACTCGTGCATGACGCCGTCGAACCGGACCGACACGATCGCCGACCCGCAAAGGGAAGAAAGGATGATCCGCCGAAGGGCGTTTCCGATGGTGATGCCAAAGCCCCGCTCAAGCGGCTCCCAGACGAACTTCCCGTAGGTTTCGGTCTGGCTGACGATCTGAACCTTGTCCGGCTTTATGGTTTCCCGCCAGTTCATAAACGTGAGTTCATTTAATGACATATGCAATCTCCGATTATGTTGTAAAAATACCCGGTTGCGTTTTTGCGGGTCAAAGGAGATGATACTGAAATCAGATGACCATTTTGGCAACCTGCGCCATCATCTGCGCTGACGGATCAAACCTATCTGGAATAAAATTCGACGACCTGGTTCTCCTGAATCGGCATGGGGATGTCCTCCCGAAGCGGCAGCGCCTTGACTTGCCCCTTCATGCCGTCCTTTTCAAGTTCCAGCCACTGGGGCATGCTGCGCCGGACCACCGCTTCCAAAGCGTCCTTGATGGCCTGCATGTTCCGGCTCCCTTCACGCACCTCGACGACGTCCTCGACCCGGACCTGGTAGGACGGTATGTCCACCCGCTTTCCGTTGACCAGAAAATGTCCATGTTTTACCAGCTGACGCGCCTGGGGCCGGGAATTCGCAAAGCCCAGCCGGTAAACAACATTATCCAGCCGCTTCTCCAGAGAAACCAGCAGGGTGGTTCCGGTGATCCCTTTTTTGCGGTCCGCCCGCTGAAAGGTCAGTTTGAACTGTTTCTCCGAAAGGCCGTAGCTCCGTTTCACCTTCTGTTTCTCCCGAAGCTGAAGCCCATAATCGGAAATTTTACCGCCGCGCCGCTGACCCTGCTGGCCGGGCGGATAGCCCCGCCGGTCAAAGGCGCACTTGTCCGAATAACACCGGTCGCCTTTCAGGTACAGCTTTAAATTATCCCGTCGGCATAACCGACAAACAGATCCTCGATAACGTGACAAGCTTTTCCTCCCTTATCTGGAAATCATTGACCGACTGTCAAAAATTTTAAACATCCCGTATGGGTTTGAATTACGCATATATCCCAGTATAGGCCTCAAAAACCGCATCACACACGACGGCGTTTTTTGGGCTTGCACCCGTTATGGGGAATGGGGGTCACATCCTTGATCATCACCACGGTCAACCCGGTCGCCTGCAGGGACTTCAACGCGGACTCACGCCCCGGGCCCGGTCCTTTCACATACACCTCAACGTTTCGAAGCCCATGCTCCATGGCCTTTTTCGCGGCACTCTGGGAGGCGAGCTGGGCCGCAAAAGGGGTGCTTTTCCGGGAGCCCTTAAACCCGTTCATTCCCGCGGTCGACCAGGCAAGCACGTTGCCCGCCGGATCGGTTATCGTGACGACCGTGTTGTTGAAGGTGGACTGGATATGCACCACCCCGTTCTGGATGTTCTTTTTAACCTTTTTCGTCTGTTTTCGCTTTACCATCGGGTATGCCTCTATTGCCTTCGGTTACTTTTTCTTTGCGGCGCCCTTCTTTTTAACCGCGGCCCGTTTGGGGCCCTTGCGGGTGCGGGCGTTTGTCTTTGTGCGCTGCCCCCTGGCCGGCAGGGATTTTCGATGCCGGAGCCCCCGGTAACACCCGAGATCCATCAACCGCTTGATGTTCATGGAAACCTCGGTGCGAAGCTCGCCCTCCACCTTGAACGCGTCGTCAATGACCTTGCGGATCTCGTTGATCTCCGCATCGGACAGGTCATCCGTCTTGATGTTTTCATCAATCCCCAGCTTTGAAAGGATGGCCCGGGACGCAGACGGCCCGATACCGTAAATATAGGTCAATCCAACGACAACGCGCTTACCCTTCGGTAAATCGACACCCGAAATCCTTGCCAATGTTCGCCTCCTTGTATCGTTAAAGCGCTATCCCTGCCGCTGTTTATGCCGTTTGTTGATGCAGATGACCCGCACAACGCCCTTACGCTTTACGATTTTGCAGTTGCGGCACCTTTTCTTGACCGATGCGCTCACCTTCATTGCCGTTCCTCTTTCTTCTTATCCCATTAACCCATGATCAGATCGCGGTCATCCTTTTGACCGGTAGGTGATCCTTCCCCGCGTCAGGTCATAGGGCGACAGTTCCACCGTTACCGTATCGCCCGGCAGAATCTTGATGAAATGCATCCGCATCTTGCCGGAAATATGGGCCAGCACCCGATGCTTGTTCTCAAGCTCCACCTTAAACATCGCGTTCGGCAGCGTTTCAAC
>CAZFWD010000285.1:0-5050 GCA_964522535.1 uncultured Desulfonema sp. | reverse complement strand
TAGGGAAATCCTGTCGCGAAAGCCCGGCGCCACCTTTATTTCAGAGGTGAAATGCTCAAAAACCATGTATGACGACATTCGCGCCCACGGCGGAAACCCCATCATGTGGAAAACCGGCCACTCCCTGATCAAGGAAAAAATGAAGATCGAAAAGGCGGAGCTGGCCGGAGAAATGAGCGGCCACCTGTTCTTTGCGGACCGCTATCTCGGCTATGACGACGCGGTTTACGCCTCCTGCCGCCTGCTGGAAATCCTGGCCGCCACCGGCAAGACCGTATCGGCGCTGCTGGCCGATGTCCCAAAGACCTACAGCACCCCTGAAATCCGGGTGGAATGCCCGGATGCGCACAAATTTTCCATTGTGGAACGCCTCACGGAGGCTTTCCGCAGGCAGTACGAGGTCATCGACATCGACGGGGCAAGGATTGTTTTCGACGACGGGTGGGGGCTTGTCCGCGCCTCAAACACCCAGCCCGCCCTGGTGCTTCGGTTTGAAGCGCTCTCGGAAAAAAGGCTGGCGGAAATAAAAAACCTGGTGGAGTCCGCCCTTTCCGAGATTCAAAAAAAGATTTTGCCGCATTCCGCGTGAACCGCGGGTTTAATGTTAATGTCAAAAATCCAGATGCATAAAAAAGACAGCCAACAAGCCTTGCGGATGCGCCGTTTCCTGATCGGCGTCGCCTCCTATTGCATGTGGCTGATCCTTATCGTCTATTGCTACCATCAGGGGTTTTCCCGGCTGTCTGCCGAATGGATCGGGTTCGCATTCGGCATCGTCGCGCTGATCAATATACTGCTTTACCTGACCTTTCGAACCGGACTGAATAAACGGTTCGCCGATCCAAGCCTGACGATGATTCAAATGTGCATCGCGGCGCTCGGGGCAATGGTCGTCATCTACTTCACCGACAAGGTCAGGGGGGTGATCCTTATTGTGTATATTGTAACGATAATGTTTGGCGTGTTTCGGTTCAACCTGCGTCAATACATTAAATTCACCTTTTTTTCTGTGCTCAGTTATATCGCTGTGATTCTACTGCTGATCAACAATCATCCCGACAGAATAAACCTGCGCATCGAGCTGTTGCAGGTGGTGGTGCTGGCAGCCGTGCTCATCTGGTTTTCCATGATCGGCAGCTATTTAAACGATTTGCGGGCAAGCCTGTCGACCACAAACCGCAACCTGAAAAAGGCGTTAAACACCATCCATGATCTGGCGATCTTAGACGATCTGACAAAGGCGTATAACCGCCGACACCTGTTTGAGGAGCTGAAACACAAAAAGGGACTGGCGGACCGGGGCGGGTCTGTTTTTTCCATCGCCCTGTTGGATCTGGATCGTTTCAAACGGATCAATGACACCTATGGCCATGTCAAGGGGGATGAGGTGTTAAAACACTTGATTCGAAGCATCAGGCATGAAATAAGGGAAATCGACAGCATCTCGCGTTACGGCGGCGAAGAGTTCATTATTGTCATGGATAACACGGTAATCAAAGGCGCCGAGGAGTGTGCGTATCGCATCAAAAAGGCGGTGGCGGGTTTGCGCTTTCCGGGTTTTTCTGACGCCTTCCGCATGACGGTGTCCATCGGAATCACGGCCTACAAACCCCTCGAGAGCATTGATCAGACGATTATTCGGGCGGATAAGGCCATGTACCGGGCAAAAGCGGAGGGAAGGGATCGCATCTGCGTGGAATATGCGTCATGAGCAGATGCAGACAATCAAAATAATGAATCATCCGTTACAGGAAGAAAAAAATGAGAGTATTGATCAGCGACAATTTAGGAGAAGCAGGGGTTGCGCTTTTTAAATCGGAAGAGGGGATCGCGGTTGATGTCAAAACCGGTCTTTCCGCGGACGCGCTGAAGGGGATCATCGGCGATTACGACGCCCTGGTGATCCGCAGCGCAACCAAGGTGACCGCCGAGCTTCTGGAAGCAGCCACAAGATTAAAAGTGGTGGGAAGGGCCGGCATCGGGCTTGACAACGTAGACATCTCCGCGGCCACCCAAAAAGGGGTGGTGGTGATGAACACCCCGGGCGGAAACGTCGTCACCACGGCCGAGCATGCGGTTTCGCTCATGATGGCCCTCACCCGGAACATTCCCCAGGGCACGGCCTCTTTAAAAACCGGGCGCTGGGATAAAAAAAAACTCCAGGGCCGGGAAATCATGAACAAAACCCTCGGGGTGATCGGGTTCGGGAAAATCGGCTCGGTGGTGGCGGACCGCGCCCAGGGATTAAAAATGCGGGTGCTGGTATACGATCCCATCGTGCAGCCCAAGGTTATCGAAAAACAGGGGTTTGAACCGGTGGATCTGGACACCCTGTATCAGACGTCCGACTATATCACGGTTCATGTCCCGAAAAATAAAAACACCATCGGCATGATCAACAAAGCGTCCTTTGAAAAGATGAAGACCGGGGTCATGCTGATCAACTGCGCCCGGGGCGGCATCGTGGATGAAAACGATCTTTACAGCGCCCTGATCTCCGGAAAGGTCGCCGGCGCGGCCCTGGATGTGTTCAGCATGGAACCGCCGCCGCCGGACCTGCCGCTGCTCAAACTGGACAATGTCATCGCCACCCCTCACCTGGGCGCCTCCACCCTGGAAGCCCAGACCAACGTTGCCGTGGCGATCGCCCAGCAGGTCATTGATTTTCTGAAATACAACAATGTCGTCAACGCGGTCAACGTCCCGACGATTTCCGGAAAGCTTTTGGAAAAGCTCAAACCGTATCTATTTTTGGCGGACCGAATGGGGTGCATGCAGGCTCAGTTTGCCACAGGCCAGATCAAGGAGGTGCGCATCGAATATCACGGCGATTTCAAGCGGCTCGACCTGACCCCGGTCACCATCGCGTTTTTAAAAGGCCTGCTGGATATCCTGGCCCACGAAGGGGTCAACCCGGTGAATGCCGCGGTCATCGCAAAGGAAATGGGGATCAAGATCTCAGAGTCCAGCATCGCTGAATCCCATGAATTTTTAAACCTGATCAGCACCAAAATCATCACCACGGAAATGGAATGCATGGTGGAGGGAACGGTTTTCGGTAAATCGGATTCACGGATCGTCAAGCTCAACGACTTTCGAATTGAAATCATCCCCCAAGGGCATCTCGCCTTAATCCACAACCTGGATGAACCCGGCGCCATCGGCAGCATCGGCAAAACCCTGGGCGACCACGGCATCAACATCTCACGCATGCAGGTGGGCAGAGAAGTCACCGGGGCAAACAACATTATCCTGATTCGGACCGACACCCCGATCCCCGAGGAGGTCAAACAGACCATCATCGCCTTGCCCAAGGTTAAAACGGTACACACCTTCGATCTGTAAGGGATCGGTCCGGGTCATGGAATATTTGACAGAATACGCATCCGTGATTAATTTTCTTAAAAACCGCAGGAGTGAATGCCATGGCAGACGAAAAAAAGGAAAACACCGGCCAGGCGGGGTCGAAACCGGATAGCGAGGTAAAATCCGATTTTGCCATGCCGGAGATCAATTTTTCGACCTTTGTGATGTCCTTAAATGCCTCTACCCTGGTGCACCTCGGCCTGACCCCGGACCCGCTCACGGGGGAGCGCGCAACCAACCTTCCCCTTGCAAAACAGACCATCGACATTCTCGCCATGCTGGAGGAAAAAACCCGCGGCAACCTCACGGATGATGAGGGCCGTCTCCTGACGCACGTCCTCTATGAATTAAGGGTGATGTATGTCAAAAAAAAATAAAAAAAGGAAGGCACGCAAATGAAACCATTGACAGGCCGGACACATCCACCGGTAAGGCACGCACGCATCTTCATCCCCGCATTTGTTATAGCGGCATCATGGCTGCTCATCTCCGCTCCGGGCCGAATCCCCAACGCCGATGCCAAAGCAGCGCCCGTTCAGATGGTGCCCGCCGGTTTCACCCAGCTTGCCAAGGAGGCCAGCCCCGCCGTGGTCAACATCAGCACGGTTAAGACCGTATCCGCCGGAGGGCCTGTTTTTCGCCATTTTTACAGAGGGCCGGGCGGAGGGCAGGACCCCTTTGAGGACTTTTTCAACCGGTTTTTCGGAGACCTCCCCCGTCAGGAGTTCAAACAAAAAAGCCTGGGCTCGGGGTTCATCCTGGATAAGGAAGGGTTCATCATCACCAACAACCATGTGATAGCGGACGCGGACGAAATCCAGGTCAAGCTCAAAAACGGAAAGGAGTACGACGCTGAAATCATCGGAGCGGACGCGACAACCGATATCGCCCTGATTCAAATCAAGGCGGACATCGAACTGCCTGCGCTGCGTCTGGGCGACTCCGACAGGCTGGAGGTCGGCCAGTGGGTGGTGGCCATCGGAAACCCCTTCGGGCTTGAATACACCGTCACCGCGGGTATCGTAAGCGCAAAGGGGCGCGTGATCGGCGCCGGCCCATACGACGATTTTATACAGACCGACGCCTCCATCAACCCCGGAAACAGCGGCGGGCCGCTGCTTAATATGCAGGGCGAGGGCATCGGAATCAACACGGCCATCGTCGCCAGCGGCGAAGGGATCGGGTTTGCCATTCCGGTCAACATGGCCAAACAGGTCGTGCTTCAGCTCAAACAAAGCGGGGAGGTCACCCGGGGGTGGCTGGGCGTGGGCATCCAGGACCTTGACAGCGGGCTCCAGGCGTATTCCGGCGTCCAGAAGGGGGTTCTGGTCACCGAGGTGTTCCCCGGCGACCCGGCGGATCAGGCCGGGATTCAGGCGAACGATATCATCCTTTGCGTCAACGGCAGTGAGGTGGCTTCCAGCCGGGAGCTTTCCCGCTTGATCGCCGGCCTGTCCGTGGGGGATAAGACCCAAATAAAGGTCCACCGCAAGGGAAAGGTTCACACCTTCACGGTGGAAATCGCCAAGCGGAACGAATCGGATTCGATCTCCCAGTCCCGCAGGACTCCGGGGCGTTCCATGGATGAACTCGGCCTCCGGGTATCAGGCCTCACCCCGGAAATCGCCAAACAGCTTCAGATCAAGGACGACCAGGGGGTGGTTGTCTTGGATGTGGCGGGCGG
>CAZFWD010000284.1:0-3509 GCA_964522535.1 uncultured Desulfonema sp. | reverse complement strand
TCTGCCGGGTTGTGTTTGGGAAGCCGCCGAACCCGCCGATACCGCCGCCCGTATTCGGGCGTTGAAGCCCGGTTTCGAAAAGGCCCTCGGCATCGAGGTCAGCAAGGGGGCTTACGCAATACTCGAAAAAGAGCGGTTCTCCAAAAAAATACCCGATCTGATCATCAATATCCTGTCCCGAATCCTCGACAACGGTGTCGTCTCCAACAAGGAGATGCTTTTAAAGGAAAACGAAAAGGGGATCGTTTTAAAGACCGTGAACACCGCTTCGGAAAAAATCGAAAAAAACCTGAAACACTTTTACGGGCTTGACCAGTCCAAAACCATGGTGCGGATCATCGGCGAGCCGCTGCTGAAGGATATCGATTACACCCTGGTCAACCTGATCGTCGATTTTACCCAGCGGTTGATCCAGCCCAACATCACCATCAACCGGAGTGAAACGGAAAAACGCCGAGAAGAGGCCGCAAATCGCGTCAAACCGATCCTTTACCAGATCAAAAAGGGGGAAATGATCCTTCGCGAAGGGGAGCGGGTCACCCCTTTGCATCTGCTGAAACTCAGGGCGCTAAAGGAACAGACCGGAACCAAGCAGGTCCTTGAAAAGGGGATCGGTACCGGCCTGCTCATCCTTGTGCTGTTTGTCATCACCTATTTAATACACCTAAAATACCAGAGCGAAATCCTCTACGACCAGAAAAAGAACCTGGTGTTTATCGGGGTCGTGGTCGTCATCTTTCTTTTGATTTTGCAGCTCACGGTATCCCTGGCGCAATCCATGGCGCCGAACGCCCCTGTTTCAATCCCTGAGGAATCGATCCTCTACGGCATCCCCCTTGCTGGCGGGGCCATGATCATCTGTCTGTTTCTGGGACCCAACATCGCTTTTTCCTTTGCCGTGGTCATGGCGCTGATCACGGCGACCACCTTTGAAAACAGCTACGGCCTCTGCCTCTACTTCCTGTTAAACGGCATCATGGGGGCCTACTGGATTCGGGGGTGCAAGGAAAGAAAGGGGTTCATTCGGGCCGGGGTGAAAGTCGGGCTGCTCAACATCCTGCTTGCCGTCATCATCGACATCTACATGGCGGACTTTGCGGGGTTCAAACTGTTGTGGGACGGCCTGTTTGCGTTTTCCGGCGGAGTGATCGCCGGCATCCTCACCGGCGGCATCGCCCCGCTGATGGAAATGTCGTTCGGCTACACCACCGACAGTACCCTGCTTGAGCTGGCCAACCTCGATCAGCCGCTTCTTCGCCGCCTGATGCTGGAAGCTCCGGGCACCTATCATCACAGCGTGATTGTCGGATCCATGGTCGAGGCGGCGGCCTCTGAAATCGGGGCCAATCCCCTTCTGGCCAAGGTCTGCGGATACTATCATGATATCGGAAAGCTGAAAAACCCACTCTACTTCATTGAAAACCAGAAGGACGGGAAAAACATCCACAACAAGCTGGCACCCTCCATGTCCTGCCTGATCCTGATCTCCCATGTCAAGAACGGGGTTGAACTGGCCAGGGAAAGAAAGCTGGGCCAACCCATCATCGACGCCATCACCCAGCACCACGGGACGACCCTGATCAGCTACTTCTATGAAAAAGCGAAAAAAATTAAAAAAGATCAGATCGTCAATGTCGACGATTTCAGGTATCCGGGGCCAAAACCCCAGACCCGGGAGACGGCGCTGGTGATGCTCGCCGATGTCGTGGAAGCGGCGGCCCGAACCCTGGAATACCCCACCCTGCCCCGAATTCAGGGCCTGGTGCAACAGCTGATCAACAAACTCTTTTCAGACAACCAGCTGGACGATTGTCCGCTGACATTAAAGGATCTGAACAACATCGCTAGAAGCTTCAATAAAATACTAAACGGCATATACCATCACCGGGTGGAATACCCCGAACCGCAGGCCCCTGAGGAGCCAAAGGAAAAAAATGGGCATACGGATCGACAACCGTCAGAAGCGGCACCGGATCTCGGTAAAACAGGTGCGGAAAACGGCACAAGCCCTCTTAAACGCCTTGGACAGTCCTGACGCCGAGCTCTCCATCCTGATCCTTGACGATGAACAGATCAGGGCATTAAACCGAAAGTACCTGAATCGACCGGGGGCCACAAACGTTCTGGCGTTTCCCATGAAGGAAGGGAATTTCGCCCGAATCACGCCCGAGCTGCTGGGAGATGTGGTGATCTCGGCTGAAACCACGGCCCGGGAGGCCAGTCAAATGGGAATCGGCATGGATGAGCGCTTCAACCAGCTTTTGATCCACGGGGTGCTTCATCTGCTGGGGTATGACCATGAGGCCGGACCGGAAAAAGCGGCGCGGATGGTGCAAAAAAGCGAAGCGCTGGCGGCGGTGATTAAAAAAATAGAGGTAAAGAAGCCATAAACAATCGAACCGTAAAAAGCGGTTTATACCGCTTTGTGGCATTTTTGCAGTAAGGAACTTATTGGTTTTTTTTTAAAATCCTTAACCACAGAGCGCACAGAGAAAAAATGTTTTTTTCTCTGTGTCCTTTGTGCCCTCTGTGGTTAATTTGTTCATTAATGGAAATAAGACAGAGGTGAGGTAAAACATGGCAGGACTGGCAGTCAACGTCGATCATATCGCCACGCTGCGGCAGGCCCGCGGGACGGATTACCCGGACCCGGTGGCCGCCGCGGTGCTGGCGGAGCTGGCCGGAGCCGACGGAATCGTGGCCCATCTTCGCGAGGACCGGCGCCACATTCAGGACCGGGACGTAAGGATTCTGAGACAGACCGTAAAAACCCGGCTGATCCTGGAGATGGCCCCCACGGAGGAAATGCTCAAAGTCTCGGCCGACATCCTGCCGGACCTGGTCACCCTGGTTCCGGAAAAACGGAAGGAACTCACCACCGAGGGGGGGCTTGACCTCATCACCCACGAACGCGCGTTGAAATCCGCGATTGCGGAGCTCCATGCCGTGGGCATTGCCGTCAGCCTGTTCATCGATCCCAACCCGGCGCAAATCAAAAAAACGGCTCAACTCAACGCGGACATGATTGAAATCCATACCGGGGCCTACTGCGACGCAAAGGACAAGCCTCAAAGAGACAGGGCGTTTTCACAAATCATCGAGGCCGCCAAAACCGCGGCCGGCCTCAACCTGGGGGTCAACGCCGGGCACGGGCTGTGCTACGACACGATCAAACAATTTAAGGGGCTGAAGGAAATCGACGAGTTCAGCATCGGCCACTGCATCGTTTCAAGGGCGGCGCTGGTTGGCATGGAAAGGGCGGTTCGCGAAATGGTCGAGTTGATCCGGGGGTTATAAAAAAGACTTAAAAAACCCTAAAACCTTCTCGGAGAAAACATCATGTATCTGGTCACGGCTCGCGAAATGCGGGAAATGGACCGGCGCACCATTGAGGAATTCGGGCTTCCGGGACGCCTACTCATGGAAAACGCCGGAAGGGGCGCCGCCCGGGTGCTGCTGAAAAAATTCCCGGACATTTGCGGCAAACGGGTCGGGGTGCTGGCCGGACG
>CAZFWD010000283.1:0-11236 GCA_964522535.1 uncultured Desulfonema sp. | reverse complement strand
TGAAACCATCGGCTTGACGCGAAAAGATAGGATTTTAAGATTTGGCGCGGACGCGCTTGATCGACGCGCCGAGCCGGGCGAACTTCTTTTCCAGGGATTCGTATCCCCGGTCCAGGTGGTAAACCCGGGTGATTCGCGTGGTCCCCTTGGCCACAAGCCCGGCCAGAACAAGGGAGGCGCTCGCCCGCAGATCAGTCGCCATCACCGGGGCCCCGGAAAGCTCAGCGACCCCTTTAATCATCGCGTGGCTTCCGGATATGGTGATATCCGCGCCCATGCGCTGGAGCTCGCTGACATGGATATAGCGATTTTCAAAGATGTTCTCGGAGATCACGCTGAACCCCTTGGCGACGGACATCAGGACCATGAACTGGGCCTGCATATCCGTGGGAAAGCCGGGATAAGGCATGGTGCGGATATCCACGCTGTTGATCTTTCCGCCGCCCTTGACCCGAACCCCGCCGTCAAGCACCTGAATCCGCGCCCCTGTTTTTTCAAGCTTATGGATCAGCGCCTTGGAGTGGTCCGGGTTGCAGTTTTTCACCAGGATGTCGCCGCCGGTCAGGGCGGCCGCGATCATGAAGGTTCCGGCCTCGATCCGGTCGGCAATGATGGATGCGGATACCGGCTTGAGTTTTTTGACCCCGCGAATGGTAATGATGGGGCTTCCCGCGCCCGCGATGTCCGCCCCCATCCTGTTCAACATGTCGGCAAGGGCTGCGACCTCCGGCTCCCGGGCCGCGTTGCGAAGGCTTGTCACGCCGTCGGCGAGCGCCGCCGCCATCATCAAATTTTCCGTGCCGGTGACCGTAGGAAGGTCCAGATAAATCTCCGCGCCCTTGAGCTTTTTCACGGCGGCTTCGACATACCCGTGCGCCAGCTTGATATCGGCGCCCAAAAGCGACAGGCCGTTTAAGTGAAGGTCGATGGGCCGCGCGCCGATGGCGCATCCTCCGGGCAGGGAGACGCGCGCCTTTTTCATTCTGGCCAGAAGCGGGCCGAGCACCAGAATGGAGGCGCGCATCTGCCGGACCTGCTCGTAGGGGGCCTCAAAACGATTTAAGTTTGCGGTATCGATATGAACCGTGTTGCCGCGGAAATCCACGGCCGCGCCCATGCCCGAAAGCAGCCGCTCGATGCTGTCGATATCCTTAAGCACCGGCACGTTGCGGAAGGTAAATTTTCCGCCCGCCAGAATCGAGGCGGCCAGCATCGGAAGCGCCGCGTTTTTCGCGCCGCTGACGCTGACCTCCCCGGAAAGCCGTTTTCCGCCCTTGATGACGATTTCATCCATGAACAAGCCTCAGCACGCTGCTTAAAAAAAAACAAAAAGCGTCCCCGGCGGATGGCAACGCTTTTTGATCATCGCATCCTTATCGTTATCCGGTCAATGGTCCGAGTCCTGCGTCCGTTTACCTTCCCGGGCCGTGTCCACCGCCGCCTTGATGATGCAGTAGGTCAATCCCAGGCCGATAATGACCAGGGCGTACCAGAGCCCTCCCATGAAGACCATGTGGCTCATGTCCCAGGCCCATTCAAACACAAACGGAAACATCGATCGAATCCTCCTCTATCGGCGGGTCAGTCCGCCGGGTTTAACTCCCTTTCCTGCGGGAAGACCGGCAGGTAGCGGTGTGCCAATGAGATAACGATCACCCCGTAGGCCACCGGCAGGATGGTCGTGGCCACCTCCTGCCAGCTCGGCGAGTACATATACCAGGCATTGAACGAGAACAGCGGCACGGCCATGACCTGAAGCACCATGACCCACCGGTTGATGCAGCAACCCATGACGGCCAGAAACGCGGAAAAAATCAGCAGAAAGGAACTCTCCCGGCCGCGGCGGGTGATTAAAACAAGCCCCGGCACCACCCCGCAGACAACAATCTCGGCGATTAGAATCCATATTCCGTAAACCGGGTTGTTGGAGTAAAAATCCATCAGCGTAAACCCCATGGAGGGGGCGGTCACCAGCGCCCAGTAGAGGGTGTCGGCGATCTTGGCGATGATATAGGTGATCAGCATCCAGCCGGATATTTTCGCCAGAAGCTGTTTGACATCCGGACTGACCAGGGTCTTGCGGGTGATCTTTTCGGTGATCCAGGTGATCAGCAGGGTGAAGCAGGGCCCGCAGGCCGCCGCGGACCAGGTGAACAGGAAAAAGGTCCAGGGCCAGATGAAAATCCCTTCCCGGTATCCGAAGGGCCGGCCGAAAAGCACCCCGGTCACGCCGCCCAGGGAGCCCTGATGGAAAAAGGAGAGGAACACCCCGGTGGCCGCAAACACCGCCATGATGCCATGCATGTTATGGCTCAGATGATGCAGAAACGGCACCCGGTTGAGCCTCGGGTTTTCAAGAATCAGCGGAATGAACTCGATGGTCAGCACCGCAAAGTAGCAGGAGAGACAAAAGGCCACCTCGGTGAGCATGGAATGCACATTGGCGTGCCAGAAGATAAACCAGCCGCGCAGGGGCTGGCCGATGTCGATGGCCAGAATCAGCAGGGCGGAGCTGTAGCAGATAAACCCGATAATGACCGCGTAATTGATGATGCTCTTGAGCTTTTCCTGACCGAGGATGTAGGTGAGAAACCCGGTGAAAAACGCGCCCCCGCCCAGAGCGATGACCGCGAGATCCGCCCAGATCCATAACGCGAACCCGTAGGCGTCGTTCATGTTCGTCTGGTTCAGGCCCTTGTACCAGACCAGAAACATGGCGTAGACCCCCCACGCCAGAACCGCGGTAACCACCGCCATCCACAGGGCGAACTGCCATCTCGAGCAGCGTTTAACGCCTTCGGGTATCCATGCCGTCTTGCTCATCGAACTGCTCCTTGCTGCCTGGTGATTCTCTTTCTGACGGTCTTTGTCTGTTCATCCGTCAGGTAGTTGTCGCCGGCCCGCCTGACCCAGCTTCGGCGGGGCAGATAATAGACCTTGGGGTTGGTGTGAAGTTTTTCCAGCAGCCGAAACGCGTTGGGGCTGTTTTTCAGCCGGGAGACCGCATGTTTCGGGTTGTTCAAATCCCCAAAGGTGATCGCCTTGGTGGGGCAGGCCGCGACACATGCCGGCTGGTACTCATGCTCCGCGATCTCCTTGCGGCCCTCGTAATAGGCCTTGTCCCGCGCCAGTTGGTACCGGTGGTAACAGAAGGAGCACTTCTCCACCACCCCCCGCATGCGCGGGGACACATTCGGGCTGAGATAGCTTTCCATATCCGCGGGCCATACCGGGTCCCACCAGTTGAATGTGCGGGCGTGATACGGGCAGGCCGCCATGCAGTACCGGCAGCCGAAGCAGCGGGTATAGATCTGGCTGATGACCCCGGTCTCATGATCGTAGTCCGTGGCGACCGCCGGGCAAACCGAAACGCAGGGGGCATGTCCCTCCCCTTCCCTCCCCTCACACTGCATGCACATCATGGGGATATAACAGATTTCGGTATCCGGATACGGCTTGTCATTGGTGATCTTAAACACCCGAATCCAGTTGATGCTGTCCAGTTTATTGGATTCATCGGCCTTAAACGGAATATTGTTTTCAGCGTAACACGCCACCATGCAGGCGCCGCAGCCGGTGCATTTATCCAGGTCGATCACCATGCCGTATTTTTTGGCTGGTTTATGCGCGGTGTGTTCTTTCATCAAAACCTCGTTGTCTGGTGTGTATCTTTCGCGTCACACGTTTTTCTTTCCAGGTCCGTTTTAAAACTCCCGCCGGGTCGCCGGCCGCGGTATCAGGCCCGGCGCAGCCCGGCCCGAATCCCCCATGCCGCATCCAGCCCTGAAGCCGGATCTTCAATGGAAGCGACCAGGGCGTTTACGTTGACCCCCTTATTCGCAAGACACCATTCCGGCGTGTAGGCCGTATGGCCGAGCCCCCTCGGCAGGGCCAAAAGCCCGGGCATGATCCCCTCAAACAGATGCAGCTTCACCCTTGCCTTGCCCCTGGGGGTGGTCAGGATCGCCTCATCCCCTTCGGACATTCCCGCGGCCTTGGCGGTTTTCGGATTGATCTCCACAAAAACCAGGTCATGCTTTAAAACCGTATCCGCCACGGTCTTGGTGACGAACGGCGCATCGGGGATATCCCCGCCGGCCAGCCGAATGGAATCATAGGGGATCAGCAGGAACGGGTATTTGTTCGCGTCCCCTTCGATGGGCACCGGAGAAAAGAAGGGAAGGGCGTGCAAATCCTCCCCTTTCGGGTTGTTCCGGGCCGTGGGGTAAAACTCGAATTTTGCCGACACGGTGTTAAAGGTGTAGGTCAGGGGTTCGGGGATTTCGTTTCGCATCTCAATAAAGCCCTTTTTGCTCAGCCGGCCCCAGTCGTCCCGCATAACCTGCTTTAAAAAAGATTCGTAGCTGTTCCATGGAAAAGCGGCCTCCACAAAACCGCCCAGCCCCTTGGCGAGCTGAATCACCACATCGCCGATATGCCGCGTGTCATACAGCGGTTTGACCACGGGTTTTGAAAGACCGATCACCGAATTCGTCAACCCCTTCGGGGACGGAACATCCTGATACCGCTCAAGATAGGTATGGTTCGGCAGAATGAAATCCGCCTGCAGAGCGGTCTCGTCCAGATACGAGGAAAAGCTGACAATAAAGGGAATCCGGTCAAAGGCCTTTTGCACGGCCGCGGTGTCGGCAAGGGTGTAGAGCGGGTTGGCGCCGGCCACCAGCAGCGCCTGGACCGGCGTATCCGTGTCTGCGGCATTGATCATTTTCGGGAACCGGTTTAAAAGGTAGCGGGTGTTGGGGAAGTCCTCGCTTCCGGCCCCGTCGATCCGGGAGTGCTGCATCCCTTCGGCGGCGATCTGATCGATATTCACCTCCGGCCATTTGGAGTAGTCTACCTCCGGAATCACCGAAACCCCGCCGGGCTGGTTGATGTTGCCGGCCAGGGCGTTTAAGCTATGGACCGCGAGGCACTCATCAATCCCCCCCGGAAGGCTCCCCCGCCCCCGTCCGCTGATGGCGACGGGTCTTTGGGCGCGGCCAAACGCCCGGGCCAGGGCGATGATCTTTTGCCGGGGAACCCCGGTGATCTCGGCGACCGCGCCAGGCGGGAACCGGTCAATCACCATTTTCTTAAAACCTTCATGGTATTGCCCGGAAGCCTCCGCAAAGTCCTCAAACCCGAAGGTGAAATCCTCCACAAAATTGCGATCGTAGAGGTTTTCGGCAATCATGACGTGGGCCAGCCCCAGGGCCAGCGCCCCCTCTGTTCCGGGATTTATTCCGATCCACTGGTCGGCGCGGGCCGCGGTGTCCGAAAGCCGGGGCTCCACCTGAACAATCCGCACCGTTTGATGCATCCGCCCGAAAAGGTCAAACATTCGGCCGGGCGCGCCCCAGCCGTCGAGAATGCCGCAGCCGAAGCTTAAGATAAAATCGGCGTTTTCAAGATCAACCCCGGCGGTTCCCTGCTGCCCCTGGGTCAGGTAAATCACCTGTTCAAGGGTATCGGCGGCCGTGGCCGAACGGATAAAGTTCGGGGACCCGTAGACGGTCATAAACCGGCTGATCAGGTTGGGAATGCTTCCCCGGTCCGATCCGGCGATACAGGCGACGGTGTGGGGTTGATGATTCTCCCGAAGATCGGACAGCCTTTTGCCCACCTCGGCCAGGGCTTCTTCCCAGGTGATCTGCTGCCACCGCCCCTCGCCCCTTTTCCCCACCCGTTTCACGGGGGATTTCACCCGGGACGGGCCGTAAAGGAATTGAAGCCCGGCAAGGCCCAGCGGGCAAAGCCCGCCCCGGTTAATGGGATGGTCCTTCTGCCCTTCGATGCCGACCGCCCGGTTGCCGACCTTGCGCACGCGAATGCCGCATCCGCCCGGGCAGAGGGTGCAGACGGACCGCGCATAGGAAACCCGGCCGTCTTCAGGGACCGGGGTCCAGGACCAGTTCTGGGTCCAGATCGCCACGTCGTCCATCAGTTTCCAGGGAATCGGGGAAAGGGTCAGGCCCGCGGTTATTCCGGTTCCCAGGGCCAAGAAATGCCTTCGATCGATCTTCATGGATTCACCCTTGTTAATATATCAAAACATTCATTCTTTTTCGGTTGAGTCTTGACGCGTCCGCAAAATGAACCACCTGACCACAGAGATCACAGAGGGCATTAAGAAAAAATTTTATTTTTCTCTGTGGTCTCTGTGGTAAAAATATTTAAAAAACCGATAAATTAATTCCTGTAACCATACCACAAAGCGGGGTAAACCGCTTTCTACAACGGCATTATCATTTATGGCACTGAAAGCACGCCCCCTTGCTGCCGGTCTCCCTCTCGTGGCACTCGGCGCAATCATTCATCTTCATGGGCGCGGCGTGCTTGGGCTTTCCCAGCCGTGTCATGCTGTGGCCCCAGATGTCCCGGCTGTAACCGGATATCCGATTTTCCTCATAAGGCCGCAGGGTTTCGGAGCTTCCGATATCGCCGTGGCAGCTCTCGCAGCTCATATTCGCACCGTGCACATGGGCGGCATGGGAAAAAAACACGCAGTCGGGCTGCTTTGAATAAATCAGCCAGGGCACCTCCCGCTGTTTTTCCACGTACTGGGTGACGAATTTTTCCTCTTCCGGGTCTTCTCCCTGCACGAACTCATGGCATTCGATGCAGCTGTCCAGCCCGGGCACTCCGGCAAAGCTGCCGTCTTCTCTAAAATAATGGCAGGATTCGCATCCCTCGGACACCATGTCCATGTGGATCACATGGTTGAAGTCCACCGGCTGATGCTTTTCGGAATAGAGCAGTTCCGGGAACAGGACCCACCCGGCAACCAGGCTTCCCACAAACCCGACGATAAAAAACAGGAAAATCGCCCATCCGGTGGACTGTTTTTGAGGGCTGTCGAATCCGTGTGGCGGGTGAGGCGCCGAACCGCTGGAAACAGGCTGGTCTTGATCTGTGTGGCTCATGGAAACCCCATATTTTTTTCAAATTGTTTTTCTTAACACCGCATTATTCTTAAGGAAAAAGGGATATCCGATTTTTAAACCGGCTGTCAATAAAAATGATGATGTCCGCTTACTGATAGCTGTGCAAGCCCGGCAGCAGGTTCACGCCGAAGTAGGTAAAAATGACGGCGAGAAAACCGACGCAGGACAAAAAGGCGATCCGTTTGCCCTGCCAGCCCCGCATCAGGCGGGCGTGCAGCAGGGAGGCGTAAATCAGCCAGGTGATCAGGGACCAGGTTTCCTTGGGGTCCCATCCCCAGTACCTGCCCCAGGCCTGGTTCGCCCAGACCGATCCGGTGATGATCCCCAAAGACAGAAACAAAAATCCGAACATCACCATCTGATGCGTCAGGTCATCCAGCAGGTCGGCATCGGGGATCAGGCCCATGATCCCGGCGCCCGGCTCGCCGTCGGCAGGCTTGATCAGGAACATCAGGCTGATGCCGAAAGCAACGGCAAAGGCCGCATACCCCAGAAAACAGGTGATGACATGAGCGATGAGCCAGTTGCTCTGCAACGCGGGAATAAGGGGCTGAATCCCGCTGTTGACCTTGGGCAGGGAGGCGTAGGCCATGGCCAGAAAAAACAGAGGGCTTGCCGCCACGCCGATGCTTTTGATTTTGTATTTAAACTCGATAAACAGGTAGATGCCCGCCAGGCAAAAAGAAAAGAAAACCAGGGATTCATAGAGGTTGGACAGGGGGGCGTGGCCGATGCCCATTTGGTAGGACTCAATCCAGCGCAGAACCAGTCCCGCGCCGTTTCCCGCGGCGCCGGCAACGGTCACCCAGGTGGCCAGATTGCCCAGAAAGGCCTTTTTAAAAACCCAGGCGGCCACGTACAGGATCACCGAAAGCCCGTATATGAAGGTTACGATGGAAAATATTTCAGCGCTCATCCGCAACGCCCTCTTGCCCGGCTAAATCAGCCGTTTGAAACGAATCGCCAGCCGTTTGGTCACGGCGGCCATGCCGGGCCGGTTTTTCCCGGAGATTCCCGAAACCACCACCCGAGTCTGGCCGTCTTTTTGGGTTATCGCCACGCAGACCTTCTGATGAAACATGAAAAAGGTGATGTAGCAGCCGATGATCATCAGCACAAACCCCGCATACACCACAGGGACGCCCGGGTCCCGGGTCACCTGAAGCCCGGTGTAATAACTATATACCATGTTCGATACGGAAATGACATATTCCCCGCCCCGCATGCGGTCAAACCGGGGAAAATCCACCGGCAGCAGGATATGCCGGGGCTCCTGATCCGTGCGCATCACCCTGCCGATAAAAACATTCTGCAGGCTTACCCCCTTAAACGAAAAATCGCTTTTAAAATCATCTAAAATCAATGTCCCCTTGTTGCTCGGAAACGGCACCGGTTCCTTCAAAGACCCCTCCTGCTCATAGGTCATTCCGGAGAACTCCTCCGTGAACCTCACCGTAAATTTGTTTGCTGGGGTTTTGCCCCAACTGGACTGAAAGATGTTGATGCCGGCAAACCGAAGCGGATCATTGACGAGGATATCTTTGGTGATCAGCTCCCGCCCGTCCCTGATCAAGGAAATGCTGGAACGGTACTCCTTGGGCATGTCGGTCTCATAGTAGCTGATGCTGAATTTATTGCACTTGATGGAAAATCCCAGGTCCTTTTCAACCGGTTTGTTGATTAGTCGAATCCGGTCCACGGATTTTCCTTCCGGGATATTGACAAACCCTTCAAACCCGAACAGGGAGCCGATCAGGCCGCCAAGCACCATCAAAAGAACGCTCAAATGAACGGCATACACTCCCAGGCGGGTCCATCTTCCCTTTTCCGCCAGAACCAGAAATCCGTCTTTTTGGGGTTGGACCTGGTGGGTTCGGTAATGGCTTGCGATATAAGGCAGGAGACGATTTTTTACGGTCTCGGGGCTGCCGGAAACCTTCCATGTTTCTTTGTGTTTCACCTCCATAAACCGGCTGACCGAAAAAACAGGCCTTTGGGGAAAAATGATTTTCCAGGTGGCGGTTAACCGGTTGATGGAACAGACAAGGATGTTGACCACCAGGATCAGCAGCAAAAACTGAAACCACCCGGAATGATACATGTCAAACAGGTCAAGGGCATTAAAAATGCGGTAAAGCCCTTCGCCGTAGTTGTGACGGTAAAGCACCGGACTCGCGTTCTGGGGAATAACGGTTCCGATGATCGAGGTGACGGCAAGGGAAAGCAGGACCGCCACGGTGAGCCTCACCGATGCGAAAAACCGCCAGAGTCCGTTGAAAAAGCCGTCTGAATCGAATCTATCGCGCATTCCATCAACCTGTTTATTCAGATTTTAATCAATGGAAAACGTTTATAGCAGACAATCCAAACGCAGGCAAACAGATAAATGCGGTGGAACCGGCGACCGGCTGTTTTTTTCGCCCCAGCCCCAATTGTGCCTTATGTCTTGCGGTTTGGTGGTTTTTTCCTTATGATTGAAATAAATGTTTACCACAAACCCGATCAGACAGGAGAAAGATTATGACCCGTTTCCAGATGCCAAGGGGGATGCTGCTTCTGCTGGCCATGGCTGCTGTTTTCATTCTGGCCGGCTGCCGATCCACCACCCGGGACGTCTCGCCGGATGAGGCCATTCACTATGACGAAGGCTATGATTTTACGGATAAAAAGGCGATCGTGGACAGCCTGGTGGCCTCTCTGACCAGCAAACCCCCGATAGGGCCGAGAAAAGACCAGCCGGTGCTCATCGTCTACACCGTGGCCAACCGCACGTCCGAGCATATCGAGACGGACGGCATCACCGACGATATTCGGCAACAGATCATGGAGTCCGGAAAAGCCCGGTTTGTAAACAAGGTGCAGCGCAACAGCATTGAATCGGAACTGGCGTACCAGTATGGCGGAAACATGGACGCCGCCACACGGATTCAGCGGGCCAGGCAGATCGGCGCGGAATACATGATATCCGGCACCCTGCGTTCCATCACCAAAGATCAGCCCAAGCAGGTCCGTCTGAAAAAGAAAACCCTTCAGTATTATAGCCTGACCCTTGAGCTGACCGACCTGGAGTCCGGCCTGATCGCGTGGACGGACAGCGTGGAGATCGTCCGGGAATCCGCAAAACCGTTTATCGGCTGGTAGGCGGAATACGGGACCGTATGGGCGGCTCAATGATTCTGGGCTTTCGCGCGCGCCATGACCGAACAATCAGGGGGGTGCTGCTTTGCTGCGCCCTTCTTATGCTATGCGGCTGCGCCATGGCAAAACTGAACCAGGCGCGGAAGGATTTCTACAGCGGGCGCATCGACGAGGCCGTAAACACCCTTGTAAACTTGGAGCGCATCCCCAAACGCGACCGGCTTCTGTTTAATATGGAAAAGGGCCTGATCCTTCATGATAACGGGCAGTATCAGGAAAGCATCAAGGCCCTTCGGCAGGCCTCGGACGTGATGAGCGAACAGGAGAAGATCCGCATCGGGCAGCAGACCGGGTCGATGGTCACCTCCGAGTGGATCACCGAATACAAGGGGGAATACGCGGAACGGCTCTGGGTCCACACCTATCTGATCATCAATTACCTGATGCTCGGGGATCATGAAGGCGCCCTGGTGGAGGCCAAACAGGCGCTTAAAATTTATACGGACTATCCGGAGGCGTGCGCCAATGATTACTTTACCCGGGCGCTGATCGCCCATTGTTACGAGGCGTCGGGTCAGATCAACGACGCCTATATCGAATACAAAAAGCTGGCCGAAGTCATGCCGGACCCCGGGCCTGTCGCCGACAAGCTCTATATTCTTGGAAAACGGCTCGGGTTTTACGATGAAATCGAACCCTACCGCAGCTACCTCTCGCCGGCCGACATCAACAGCGTGGAAAACAATGAACATTTTGAGCTGCTCCTGTTCATCGGCCAGGGGCAATCGCCGGTCAAGATTCCGAATAACATCGTGCTGCCGCCCTCCATTCGGCACTCCTTTTCAGCATACGAAGACCGGGTCGGTTCCTTTTCTGAACCGGTCATCGACCCCGCCGCCACAGCCGGCCCCATGCGCACGGTCACCACAAGCATGGGGGACGTCTTAAAAACCTCCCTGGAAAAACGAAGGCTGAAAATCATGGCCAAGGAAACGGCCCGGGCCACTTCCAAGGAAGTGGTTTCCCAAAGCATCGACGATCCGTTGACGGAAGTCCTGGTTCGAGCGGCGTTTTTTGCGATGGAGGAGCCGGATACCCGCTCCTGGCAGACCCTTCCGTCCCACCTGACCCTGGCGCGGGTGCCGGTGGCGCCT